>NZ_JBFAJO010000014.1:21187-80440 GCF_040655255.1 Kitasatospora sp. NPDC050463 | reverse complement strand
CGCCCCGCGTCCCCCCCCCCCCGGGCCCCCCGCGCCCCGCCCCCGGGGGGGGGGGCGCCCGCCCGCCGCCCGGGGGGTCCGCGCGGGCCGGGCCCCCCCGACGGCGGTCAGCTCTGCCAGACCCGGACGTACTCCACCTGGAGGTCGGCCGGCACCACGGTCGGCCCGCCGACCGCCGGCTGTACCGCATTGTCGATCATCAGCCACTGCGGCTCCGACGTCACGCCTTCGGCGATCGTCGCGGCCAGCACGCCGTCGCGGTAGTAGTCCACCCGGCCGGGCCGCCACTCGGCACCGAAGGTGTGCCAGCCGGTGAAGTCGTCGTCCGTGCAGCGGCCGGTGGAGGCGACGTCCGAGGTGAAGTGCGAGCAGAGCTTCCCTCGCAGGCCCTCGGCCACGTCGTTCTCGCCCCCCTTGGGCCACTGGGCGCCGACCGACCAGAAGGCCGGCCAGTTGGCGATCACACCGGGCGAGGCCGCGGGCAGGTGGAGCCGGGCCTCCATCGCGCCGAAGGTGTACGAGAACCTGCCCTTGCTGTTGACCATGCCGGAGACGTAGGGCAGCGTCCGGCCCCCGCAGCTCTCCTCCCGCTCGACCGCGGTGATGTGCAGCGCGCCGTCGCGCACGGACACCTGGCCGGCGTCGTAGCAGTCGAGCTCGTCGTCGTTGACGGGCTCGGTGATCCGTCCCGGGCGGGCCGGGTCGGGATTGCCGGTGGACCACTTGGCGGTGTCCAGGGCGGTGCCGTCGAACTCGTCGTCGAACACCAGGTGCCACTGGCCCGCGATGCCGGCCGGCAGGGCGTTCTCCACCCCCCGGACGGGCCCGGTCGAGGAGTGGGCGGTGACCTCGTGGCCGGTGCAGCCCGCGGCGGCCGCGAGCAGCAGCGCGCCCCCCAGGCGGCCCAACCGCGCCGGCCCGCGGCACCGGCGTGAGGTGCGGTGTCCGCGACGGTGCTGCATGTGGCCTCCCGACGCTCGTCCCCCCAGGGTTCCATCCGGGCCTGCCGGTCGCATCCCGCCGGCCGTGCGGCCCGGCCGGGGTCCGCCTCACTCCTGCGGCGGCGGGCCGCCCGCCGGATGGCCGAGGGAGGCCGTCAGGCGGCGGTACGCCCGCCAGCCCTTGGTGCGCAGCCGTTCCGGGTACGGGGCGGTGGGCGCGCCGCGCCGCCGCGTCCAGGCCTCGAAGACCTCGGTGGGGGTGTCTGCGCACACCATCAGCCGGGAGATCCGTAGCGGGTCGTCGGTGTCCGAGCTGATCGCGTTGCCGACCGCGCAGGCCGACGTCCAGCCCGCCCTGCGCACCTGGCGGCGCACGGCCGCGCTGGAGTAGCCGTGTGGGTAGGCGAAGGAGACGACCCGGTGGCCGAGCGCGTCCTCCAGCACCGTCCGGCACCGCATGACCTCTTCGTAGGCCCGGCTGCTCGCCAGCGTGTCCAGCTGCGGATGGGTCACGGTGTGCCCTCCGATCTCGACGCCGAGCGTGTCCAGGGTGGTGAGCTGGCGCCAGTTGAGCATCTCGGTGGGCGGAAGCAGGCTGCGGCCGGGCGGCCCGCCGGGGACGGAGACGGCACCGGTGGTCACGAACAGGGTGGCCGGCAGGTCCCGTTCGCCGAGCTGGGGGGCCACCGTCCAGTAGAAGTCGGCGTAGCCGTCGTCGAAGGTCAGCACCGCGCAGTCCTCCGGCAGCGGCGCCCCGCCGTGCAGCGCGGTCACCAGCCGGTGCAACGGGACGACGGTGAGGCCGCTGTCCGCGATCCGGTCGAGTTGCTCGGTGAACGTCCGGGGCGGGACGGTGTAGGGGGCGAGCCACCCGGGTGGGGTGTCGGACACCGAGTGGTAGAGGAAGACGGGTACCGGGGTCATCGCGCGCCTGCCCTCCGCCGCAGCGCGGCGTGCGCCTGGCCGACGCCGTAGCCGAGCACGGTGGAACCGACGCCCGCGACCAGCGCGAGGGCCTCGGTCAGCACACCGCCCGGCGACAGTGCCCGCACCAGAGCGCTGGGCACGGTCGAGCGCAGGTAGCCGCGTTCGCTGGCCAGTGCCCGCCGCCGTCCGGCGTGGCGGGCCACCGTGGCCTTGGACAGGCCCTCCGCGTAACAGCGGGACCGGAAGTAGGACCAGGTCGCCCGGCCGCCGGGCACGTGGTGCCTGACCGCCGCAGCGGGTTCGTAGTACAGCAGCGCCCCCGGTCGGCGGTCGGCCAGCCGTAGGCACAGCTCGGTCTCCTCGCAGCCGAGCGGGCGGGTGCCCACCCGCCCGAGGTCGGTGCGGAAGCCGCCGGCGGCGAGTATCTCCGACCGCCGGAAGGACATGTTGGCGCCGATGAAGTTGCGCACCGGCGCGGGTCGTTCGGGCAGACCTCGGTAGGAGCAGCCGACCACCCAGTAGAACTCGGGCGGGAACCACCGCGGGCGGCCGGTCTCCCAGGCCGGGCGGACCAGCCCGCCCACGCCGAGCACCCGGGGGTCGCGGTACCCGGCCAGCAGCCGCTCGGTCCAGTCCGGGTCGGCCACCGCGTCGTCGTCAAGGAACGCGACCACGTCACCGTGGGCGGTGTCCGTGCCGGTGTTGCGGGCACCGGAGAGGCCCTGCCGCTCCCGGTTCTCGACGATGCGCACGCCGGTCAGCTCCGCGGCGGCGCGGGCCACCAGCTCGGGGCAGTGGTCGACGACCAGCACGATCTCGTCCGCGGGTCGCCGCTGGGCGAGGACCGATCCGATCGCGGCCCGCAGGTCGTCCCACCGGTCGAGGGTGTAGGTACAGACGATCACGGTCAGGCTGGGCTCGGTCGCGGTCCTCATCGCGGGCCCCCGGTGGCGTCGGTGCGCGGCAGCCAGCGCCGCAGCAGGAGGAGGAGCGGCACGGCGATCGCGCACTGGCCCAGCAGCCAGGCCCAGCCGACGCCGCTGACACCGAGTACCGGGATCAGGACGGCCGCCAGGACCAGCACCAGGACGCACAGGGTGCCCTGGAGCGCCACCACCCAGCCCATCCGCCGCCGGGCGCGGGCCACGTCGACGGCCACGTCCACGACCAGGTTGGGCAGGGCGGACAGGATCAGCAGCCGCAACACGGTGGTGCCGTGGTCGGCGTACTGGGCGCCGAAGAGGGACAGCAGCCAGGGCGCCACGAACACCGCCACGAAGACGGCTCCGGTGAGCAGCACGCCCGCGTGGCGCAGCACCCGGCGGCCCTGCTCGGCCACCCGCCAGGGCGCACGGGCGGCCTCCACCAGCAGCGAGCTGCCCATGTTGAGGGCCACCAGGTAGAAGGTGTAGGAGACGGACCAGGCCAGCGCGAAGTAGGCGTTCTGCTCGGCGCCGAGCTGGGAGAGCACCAGCAGCGGCACCACGCTGTACGCGGTCAGCCGGCAGAGCGAGCCGACGTAGTCCGCGACCGCGTAGCGCGCGAAGCTCCGCTGCGGCGTGCCGACCGGCTCGGCCCGCTGGTGGGCGGGCACGGCGTGCCAGAAGAGGTAGAAGTTGGTGATCACCAGGGAGATGATCAGCGCCCCGCTCCAGGAGAGCAGGATGCCGGTCTCCAGCGCCAGGAACGCGCAGCCGACCAGCAGCCCCGCCTTGGCCGCCGCGAAGAGCGCGTTCTCGATCAGCACCCACTTGGGGTGGCGCAGCCCGGTGAGCGCTCCGTCCTGGAGGACGAAGAGCGAGTAGCCGGCGGTGGCGGCGACGAACGCCGCCGCCACCACGGGGCTGCGCAGGAAGGCGAGGGAGGGTGCGATGAGCGGAATCAGGGCCAGGAAGGCCACCGCGGCCAGGGTGCTGGCCGCGATGCTCGCGACGTAGGAGCGCAGCACCAGCCGACGGGTACGCCCGGCGGCGGTCGGCAGGAAGCGCATCAGGGCGTCGCCGAGGTTGAGCTGGCCGATCCCGGACAGCAGGCTGGCGGCGGCGAGCGCGGCGGCGCTGCGGCCGACCGTGTCGGCGCTGTACCAGGCGGTGGCACCGATCCAGAAGGCCATCCCCAGGACGGCCGTGACCAGCGAACTGAGGGTCAGTACGTGTCCGTTGCGCAGGAGCGGCTCGCTGACCCGGGTGGCCCGGAGCCGGGCGCGCACCAGAGTGCGGTAGGAGCACTCGCAGGGCAGCTCCGTCGGGCAGCCGCAGCCGATCGTCCGGATGGTCGGGTCCGTTTCGGACGTGCTCACGGCCATGGCGTCATCACCTCGTCCGGGGGGTCGTCCGGCTGCGGAAGAGACTGTGGAGGTAGCCGATCGGGCCGTAGAGCAGCCCCTGGAACTCCAGCCGCGAGAGCCGCGACGAGCGGGAGCCGAGGCCGGCCGACGTCCGGCGCCCGCGGGCCCGGGAGGCGGCGTAGGCGATGCCGCGAGGCGTTCTGCGCAGCAGCTCGGGCAGCATCCGCGGTTCCCGGACGGCGGCCGCCACGAGGTAGGCGCCGAGGCCCGCGCCGTAGCCGTAGGCCTGGTTGAGCAACGCCTCCTCGGTCTGCCGGTGCCGGTGCCAGACGATGGCTTCCGGCTGGTAGACCAGCGTGTGGCCGTTGGCGATCACCTGGAAGAAGGCCAGCAGGTCGTGACCGCCGTACGCCGGGCTGCCCGTCCCGATGAGCGGGTCGAAGCCGCCGAAGGCGCGCAGGACGTCGGTACGGAACGCCATGTTCGCGCCGGAGCCGAACTTGCCCGCGGTGAACGGGAAGAGACGATCGGCGGGCGGCCTCCGCAGCGACCAGGACCTGGTCGCGAAGCCCTTGTCGAAGCTGCCGTGCTCGTGGAGAGCGGCCTGGGCCGGGGTCTCCAGCTCCGCGGGCAGGATGAGGCCGGTGACACAGCCGACCCGGTCGTCCGACCGGAAGACCTCGACGAGCGTGGAGATCCAGCGCGGGTCGACGAGGGTGTCGTCGTCGGCGATGGCGATCACCTCGCCGCGGGCGGCGGCGAGCGCCCGGTTGTGCGCCCGGGCCACGCCCGCCACCGGCTCACGCAGGTAGCGGACGCGGCCGGCGTACCCGTCCCGGATCAGTCGTTCGGCGGCGTCACTCGACGGGGCGCTGTCCACGACGATGACCTCGACGTGCGGATAGCCGTTCCGCAGGACGGAGTCGAGGCACTGCCGCAGCATGTCCTCCCGGTTGTGGGTGGCGACGACCACGCTGACCGTGATCGGGCCCGCGGGCACCCGGGCGCGGCCGACCCGACCGGGCCGCGCCGCGGGTGTCGCGGTGGACAGGGCGGGAACGGGGAGTTCCCGGTGGGCGGCGTCGACCAGCGCCCGGCGCAGCGCGGCGCTGTCGCCCGCTGTTCCGGTGGCCGTGACCAAGCCGAGCGGGTGTCCGTGCAGCCGCACCAACGCCAACACGCGGCCAACCGGGTCGACGGCGCCGAGACCACCGGGCGAGTGCAGCCCGCTCGGATCGTCCAGGTCAAGGTCGACGACACGGACGGGGGTGTAGAGCGAGTCGCGGGCGGCAGAGCGCGGGCAGGCAGCTGCGGTGCGCCGGTCGGAGCCATTCATCGTCGCTCCTCCGCGGAGGCGGCCGCCGAGGACCGGGCGCCGGGACGCTCGGTGATCAGGGTCCTCAGCACCCGGCGGCCGTCGGAGACGGCGTGCAGGTGGGATCGACCACTGCGGCGGGGGAGTTCCAGGCTCGGCACCTCGGCGATCCGCAGTCCGGAGCGCAGCGCGTGCGCGATCATCTCGGCCTCGATCTCGAAGCCGGAGGAGCGCAGGTCGAGCGCGTCCAGGAAGGAGCGGCGGAAGGCGCAGTAGCCGTAGCACAGGTCGGTGAGTCGTGCGTCGTACAGGCGGTTGACCACGGCGAGCAGGGCGCGGTTGCCGAACGAGCGGACCTTGGTGAGGTCCAGCGAGCCGCCGCCGGCGATGCACCGGGAACCCTTGACGAAGTCGAAGCCGTGGTCGAGGAAGTGGAGGAAGTGCGGGATCTCGCCGGGCCACATGGAGCCGTCGGCGTCCATCATGACGATGTACTCGCCGCTCGCCGCGGCGAAGCCGGTGC
Organism: Kitasatospora sp. NPDC050463; assembly: GCF_040655255.1. NCBI lineage: Bacteria > Bacillati > Actinomycetota > Actinomycetes > Kitasatosporales > Streptomycetaceae > Kitasatospora > Kitasatospora sp. NPDC050463. Next base: position 74,447 of record NZ_JBFAJO010000014.1, on the reverse strand, counting down.
GCAGGGCGTTGCCCTTGCCGGGCCCGCTCTGCTGGACGCTGCGGACGGTCGGCAGGCAGTGCCGGGCCATCGGGACGGTGGCGTCGTCGGAGGAGCCGTCGACCAGGATGACCTCGTCGACGCAGCGAGGGATCTGCTCGAACACCCAGGGGATGTTGCGGGCCTCGTTCTGGGCCGGGACGACCAGGGTGACGCTGTGGCTACTGGCGACGCCGTCCCCGGCGCGGCGCATCGGCCGCCGGGCGGCGACCCGGTCCTCGGCGCGGCGCTGCGGCCGTCTGGCCGCGGCCCGGTCCTCGGCGCGGCGCTGCGGCCGGCCGTCGTGGTCCGCGGACGGAACGACGTGGGGGGGCAGGGTGGTGCTCATCGAGGGCGGCCTCTCGGAAGGAGGCGGCGGGCGGCGCCGGAGCACGGCGCGGCCCCTGGTGTGACGGGGCGGGCCCGGTCGCGCGACACTGGCGCGCGGGGGGCAGGGCCCCGGGAAGGAAACCCCGGAGGGGCTGCCGAAACGGTGGAGAGCGGCTGGGGTGGCCCGGGTGAGGGGTGCGCCGCCGGCTCTCGGGCGCCGAAGCGCCGGTCTGTCGAACTGGCCGAATGTGCTTCCCGTACCGGAGTACGGAGTGTGCCAGGGCCTCATCGTGCCCAGGTGACCGGCGCCACGTCAAGTGGTTTGTCCGGATTTTTCCATCTTTGATCGGCTGGGTCTTCGTCACCGGGCCCGGCCGGCGGCCGCCGCACGGCCTCCCCGGGGCCACCACCGGGCACCGTCCGCCCGCCACCGCGAACCCGCCACCGGACCCGCCCCCGGGGGCCACCCCGATCCGCCTCGGATCAGCCACCGATCAGCCGCCGACCGGCCGGCCCTCCGGCTCCTCGGCGATCCGGCGGGCGATCTCGGCCGGCCGCACCGGCCGCCCGAAGTGCCAGCCCTGCGCCCAGTCGCAGCCGATGCCGCGCAGCCGCTCGGCGTCCCGGCGGGTCTCCACGCCCTCGGCCGTGACGGTCAGGCCCAGCGCGTGCGCCATCGACACCAGCCCGCTGACGATCCGCCAGCCGGTGGCCGCGTCCTTGGTCGGATCGTGCAGGTCGCCGACGAAGGAACCGGCGATCTTCAGCCCGGAGACCGGCAGGTCACGTAGATAGGCGAGGTTGGACCAGCCGGTGCCGAAGTCGTCCACGGCGAGCGAGACGCCCTGGTCGACCAGCCCGTGCAGGGTGCGCAGCGCCTCGTCCTCCGGACCGACCACGGTGGACTCGGTGATCTCCAGCTGGAGCCGGGCCGGGTCCAGGCCGGTGGAGTCGAGGATCCGGCCGAGGTCGGTCACCAGGGCGGCGCTGCGGGCCTGACGGACCGCCAGGTTTACGTTCAGCTGCGGCGCGTCGTCGCCGAACCGCTTGATCCAGTCGGCCGCCTGGCCGCAGGCCTGCTCCAGCACCCAGCGGCCCAGCGGCATGATCAGGCCCGTCTCCTCGGCGGTGGTGACGAACTCGTCCGGGCCCAGCACGCCGAGCTGCGGGTGACGCCAGCGCACCAGCGCCTCGACGGCGGCGAGCCGGCCGTCGGCCAGCGCGTACAGCGGCTGGTAGTCGATGAAGAACTCGCCGCGGTCGAGGGCGGCCGGCATCCGGACCGAGACCGCGTACCGGCTGACCGCGCGGGCGTTCTCCTTGGGGTCGAAGAGCGTCCAGCGGCCGCGGCCGGCCTCCTTCGCCCGGTACAGCGTCAGGTCGGCGGCGCGGACGGCGGCCCCCGGCGTGGTGGTCGAGACACGCCGTTCCAGCACGCCCACGCTGGCGCCGACGGCGAGCTTGTGATCCCCGATCAGGACGGGCCCGGCGAGCGCCTTCAGCACCGTCTTGGCGGCGGCGACGGCCTCCTGCTCGCCCCGGCAGTTCTCCAGCAGCACGACGAACTCGTCGCCGCCGAGGCGGGCGACGAGGTGGCCGAGCGGGGTCAGGGCGGCCTTCAGCCGGGTGGCGACGGCGGCCAGCAGCTGGTCGCCGGTGTCGTGGCCGAGGCTGTCGTTGACCACCTTGAAGCCGTCGAGGTCGACGTAGCAGAGGCCGAACCGGGCGCCCGGATCCGGCTCCTCGAAGAGCTTCTCCAACCGCTCGAAGAAGGCGGCCCGGTTGGGCAGCCCGGTCAGCGGGTCGTGGGTGGCCTGGTGGCGCAGCCGCTCCTGGAGCCGGTAGCGGTCGGTGATGTCCTCCAGCATCGCCACCTGGTACTGCGGGTGGCCGTCGTCGTCGCGGATCAGCGAGACCGTGAGGTGGGTCCAGACCACCTCACCGTCCTGCCGGTAGTACGGCTTGTCGACCTGGAAGTAGTCCCGCTTGCCGCTGATCAGCTCCTCGTACGCCTCCCAGACGCCGGGGGTGTCCTCGGGGTGGACGAGGTCGCCGACCCGGCGGCCCCGCATGTCCTCCGGGGCGGTCCCGAACAGCTCCTGGAGCGCCTTGTTGACGGCGAGGATGTTGCCCTCGGTGTCGCCGATGCCGATGCCGATCGCCGCACTCTCGAACAGTGCGCGGAACCGGGCCTCGGAGGCGCGCAGCGCCCGCTCGGCCTCCCGGCGGGCGGTGTCGGCGGCGGTGCGGATGGCCTCCTGCTCGCGCAGGGTCCGCTCGCGCAGGGCGGCCGCCCAGCCGGCCGCGAAGGCGCCGCAGAGCGCGGGCCCGCGGTCGTCGGTGGCGGGCTGTTCGTGGAGCAGCTCGACGGCCCGGGCCAGCACCACCGGGTCGGTGAAGTGCGCGTCGACGAGTTCGGCGCCGGCCTGGGTGGCCAGCAGCGGCTCGAACGGCTCGCCCAGCTGGGCGCGGTGGAGCAGCGCGGCGGTCCGGGAGACCAGTCTGCCGAGCTGGCCGGGGTGGACCGCCGTACCGTGGTCGCCGGAGAGCAGCCGCGCCCAGTCCTCGTGGAACCGTTCGGCGGTGCCCGGTACCGGCGCTTCGTTCACGGGCGGAACCCCACGCCCGCCATCCCGGTCATCCGCTCGGGATGGCGGCCGACCGCCTCGGGCTGGTCGGGGCGCCACTGCGGCAGGTAGACCACGCCGGGTTCGACCAGCTCGAAGCCGGCGAACATCGCGGTGATCTGCTCGCGGGTGCGCATGGTCAGCGGGGTGGGCGTCATCCGGTAGAGCTTCTGGTGGTCCTCGGCCTGGTCGGGGCGGCCCTCCAGGGAGGCGTGCGAGAGGATCAGCGCGCTGCCCGGCGGGAGCGCCTCGCGCAGCACCGCGAGCAGCTTCCACGGGTCCTCGGAGTCGCTGACGAAGTGCATGACGGCGACCAGCAGCACGGCCACCGGCTCGCCGGCCGCGAGCAGCGCCGTCACCTCGGGGCGGCCGAGCAGGTCGTCGATGTCGCGGACGTCGGCCTGGACGACGGAGCAGTCCTCGTCGTCCGCCAGCAGCAGCCGGCTGTGCGCGACGGCGACCGGGTCGCGGTCGACGTAGACCACCTCGGCCTCGGGGCGGATCGCCCGGGCGATCTCGTGCACGGTGCCGAAGGTCGGGATGCCGGAGCCGATGTCCAGGAAGCGGGTGATGCCCTGCTCGGCGGCGAACTGCACCGCGCGGCGCAGGAAGGCCCGGTTGGAGCGCATGATCTGGGGCAGCTCCGGCCAGAGCGCGATGGCCTGGCGGGCCATCTCGCGGTCCACCTCGAAGTTGTGCGAACCGCCGAGGTAGTAGTCGTAGACCCGCGCGGCGTTCGGTTTGTCCAGGTCCGTGCCCTCCGGTACCCAGTTCGGTCGCCGCATCCTCGGGACTCCTTCGCTCCGGTTCCGGTAAACCAGCAGCCTTCTGGGACAGCTGGTTCTGATGAGACTACAAGCACAAAAGATCCTCCTCTGCACGCCGAACGCGTGCAAGCGGAATCGCCCGGTCCTGCCGACCGCGCACCACGGCCGGAGAATGGATCCGATGGCCGGACGCATCGAGGACTACGCCCTGATCGGCGACCTGCAGACCGCCGCCCTGGTCGGGCGCGACGGGTCGGTCGACTGGCTCTGCCTGCCCCGGTTCGACTCACCCAGCTGCTTCGCCGGCCTGCTGGGCGACCGGCAGCACGGCGCCTGGCGGCTCGCCCCCGCCGGCGCCGCGCAGTGCTCCACTCGCCGCTACCTGGGCGACAGCCTGGTCCTGGAGAGCGAGTGGCACACCGCCGGGGGCATCGTGCGGGTGACCGACTTCATGCCCCAGCGCGGCCGCGGCGGGCAGCGCTCCCCGCAGCTGATCCGGATCGTCGAAGGCGTCGAGGGCAGCGTCCCGGTCCGCGGCGAGCTGCGGCTACGGTTCAACTACGGCCGGATCGAGCCGTGGGTCCGCCGCACCGGCCGGCACCGGGTCGCCGTCGCCGGGCCCGACTCCGCCTGGCTGAGGATCCCGCCGGGGGTCCACACCTACGGGTCGGACGGCGTCACCGTCTCCGACTTCACCGTCACGGCCGGCACACGCGTCCCCTTCGTCCTCACCTGGCAGCCCTCCCACCTGCCCACCTCCCCGCGCACCGACCCCGAGGAGGCCCTGCTCGCCACCCTGCGCGACTGGCGGCTCTGGGCGGCCGGCTGCCGCTACCGCGGCGAGTGGCGGGAGGCCGTGCTGCGCTCGCTGCTCACCCTCAAGGCGCTCGCCTACGCGCCCACCGGCGGGATCGTCGCCGCGCCCACCGCCTCGCTGCCCGAACGGATCGGCGGCACCCGCAACTGGGACTACCGCTTCTGCTGGCTGCGCGACTCCTCGATGACCCTCTCCGCGCTGCTCCGCGGCGGCTTCCGCGAGGAGGCCGCGGCCTGGCGCCGCTGGCTGCTGCGCGCCATCGCCGGCGACCCGGGCGACCTGCAGACCGTCTACGGCGTCGCCGGTGAGCGCGTCCTCGGCGAGACCTCCGCCGACTGGCTGCCCGGCTACGAGGGCTCCCGGCCGGTCCGGTTCGGCAACGCCGCCGTCGACCAGCTCCAACTCGACGTCTACGGCGAGGTGGTGGACACCCTGCACCTGGCGCTGCTGGCCGGCCTGCCGATGGAGCGCCACGTCTGGACCCTGCTGCGGGCCCTGATGGAGTATCTGGAGGAGCACTGGCGCGATCCCGACGAGGGCCTCTGGGAGGTGCGCGGCGAGCGGCGCCACTTCGTCCACTCCAAGGTGATGTCCTGGGTCGCCGCCGACCGCGCGGTGCGCCTGGCCGAGGCCACCGGACTGCCCGCGCCGGTCGCCCGCTGGCGGGCGATGCGGGACGCCGTGCACGCCGACGTCTGCGCGAACGGGTACGACCGACGGCGCGGCGTCTTCGTCCAGCACTACGGCGGGCAGGGGCTGGACGCCGCCACGCTGTTCGTCGTCAAGAGCGGCTTCCTGCCGCCGGACGACCCGCGCGTGGTCCGCACCGTGGACGCCGTCCGGGACGGCCTGGACCACGGCGGCCTCGTCCTGCGCTACCGGGCGCACCGGCGCACCGACGGCCTGCCCGGAGGCGAGGGCGCCTTCCTGGCCTGTTCGTTCTGGCTCGCCGACGCGCTCGTCGCCACCGGCCGGCGGGCCGAGGCCCGCGAGCTGTTCGCCCGGGTGGTCGGACTCGCCAACGACCTCGGCCTGCTCTCCGAACAGTGGGACCCGCGCGCCCGCCGCCAACTCGGCAACACCCCGCAGGCGTTCACCCACGTCGCCCTGGTCAACACCGCCTTCGCCCTGACCGAGGCGCCGTAGTCCCGGGCTCGGGGGCGCCGGGGCCAGCGCCGCGGCGGGGCGAAGGTCGCCTGCCGCGGCACTAGAGTGCGGCCGTGGACCTCAACCACTACCGGTTCCGTGGCGGGTGGCGGCTGGCCGCGCCGCCGGCGGCCGTGTACGCCGCGCTCCAGGACGTCCCCGGCTACCCGCTCTGGTGGCCCGAGATCCGCTCGGTGCGGCAGTTCGACCCGGACACCGGCGAGGTGGTGGTGCGGGCGCTGCTGCCGTACCGGCTGGTGATCGCACTGGCCGCGGTGCGGCGCGACCCGGCGGCCGGCGTGCTGGAGGTCGCGATGCGGGGCGATCTGGTCGGCTGGTCCCGCTGGACGGTCGAGGCGGACGGCGCCGGCACCCGCGTCCGGTTCGAGGAGGACGCCCGCCCCGGCCGGGCCCTGCTCCGGCGCCTCGCCCTGCCCCTGCACCCGGTGTTCCGCGCCAACCACGCGGTGATGATGTACCGCGGCCGCCGGGGCCTGGCCGCCCACCTGGCCGCCCACCTGGCCGCCTGCACGACCGGGCCGTGACCGGCGGCGGCGACTCCCCGAACGAACCGGCAGGACCCCGCGGTCCGGCCCCGCACGACCGCCCCCGGTGAACCCACCGGATCGGACCGCCCGTTGAACGGGGCAGGGCGCACCCGGCGCCCCGTGACCCCCGGGAGTCCCCATGCGCACGATGAAGCGCACCGCTCAGAACGCAGGTCTGGCCCTCGCCGGCGGCCTGGCCCTCACCGCCTGCCTCGCCACCCTGACCGGCGGCACCGCCGCGCAGGCGTCGCAGACGTCGGTGCCGCGCGCCGGGGCGACCGCCACCAGCCATCCGACGCTCGCACCCGCGTTCACCCTGTGCTCGCGCGGCAGCTACGCGTCCTACGCGGTGTTCCCCAAGCGCGACAACCTGAGGACGGCGACCGCCGGGCCGGGCACCTGCGTCAGCCAGTCCCTCAAGGGCCAGACGCACGAGCAGGTCGTGCTGTACGGCATCCACCCCGACGGCAGCTCGTTCAAGATCGCCAGCGACTCCTTCGACACCGCCGAGGGCGAGCGCGTCAACACGCTCAACACGCCCGACGACAACGACTGGGAGACCTTCTAACCGGTCCGCGCGGGCCGGTCCGCCCGGCCGAACAGCCAGCCGCGCAGCAGGCGCGTCACCACCGGGAGGGCCGCGTACGTCATCAGCGCGCTGATCAGCGGCGCGGTGACCAGGGCCCGGACCGCCACCGGCAGGCCCGCCAGGTGTGGGGTGAGCAGCAGGTTCGCGGTGACGGTGAGCGGCGCGATCGCCACCGTGGAGGCGACCGCCATCTTCCAGCGCACCGGCGGGCGGCGCTTCGCCGCCGACCGGGTGGTGGCGAACCAGCCCTCCATGCCGAGGATCTCGCGCCGGTGAACCTCGTGGTGGTGCCCGTCCGCCGCGGCGAAGCAGGCCGCCCGGGCCGGCGAGTCCTGCCAGGAGCGGAACGCCGCGCCGTCGCGGAAGTGCAGCAGCAGGTGCCAGGGGTCGTCCGGCCCGGCCGGGCGCAGCAGTCCGGTCCCGAGGTTGCCCCGGTGCCCGGCGGCCGCGGCGAGGATCCCCTTCGCCCAGCGCTCGAACGCCTCCTCGTAGCCGGGCTCGACCCGCCGGGCCACGAACAGCGTGACCTCGTCGTCCGGCCCGCCCCCGGCCTCCGGGCCCGGCCGCGCCGCCGTGTCCGTCCGTTCGCGCAGTCCCATGAGTGCCGCCCTTCCCGGTGTCCCCGTGTGTGCCGTGCGTCCCGTGTGTGCCGTGCGTCCCCGGTCGCGGCCGTCCCGCAGCGTATGACCCCGCCGGGGGCCCGCGCCCGCGACGACCGCTCCTCGGGACGCGGTCGGGGGCGCCGGGCCGGCGGTGCCCGCGCCCTGGTGACCGGCCGGGCCCGGGCGGTTAGCGTGACCCGGGACCGACCCCACCGCCGCCCGGGAGGCCCGCCATGACGACCCCGTCGGACGATCCCGGCGCCGACCGGCCCCTCGGCCCTCCCCTCGCGCCTCGCCAGGACCGGCCCCAGGACGGACCCCGGGACCGGCCCCTCGACCGGCTCTTCGAGCAGCCCTTCGACCGGGCCGGCACCGGGAGCAGCAAGTGGGCCCGGACGTGCGGCGGCGCGGCCGGCGTGATCGCGATGGGGCTGGCGGACATGGACCTGCCCGGGCCGCCGGCCGTCGCGGCGGCGCTGCGCCGGCGGGCGGTGCACCCGGCCTACGGGTACACCGTGTGCGATCCGGCCGGACGGTCGCTGGTGGCCCGCTGGTACCGGGAGCGGCACCGGGAGGAGATCGACCCGGCGTGGGTGCTGCTGCTGCCGTTCGGGCCGCGCACCGCCGTCCGCCTCCTGCTGGAGGCGGTGCGCCCGGCCGGGCCGGTGCTGTTCCCGACGCCGGAGTGGGGCGGCTTCGCCCAGCTCTGCCGGGCCGCCGGACTGCCGTACCGGGAGCTGCCGCTGGCCCGGGACGACGCCGGCTACCGGCTGCCGCTCGACGCCTTCGCCGGGCAGCGGGCCGGGGCGGTGCTGCTGAGCAGCCCGCACAACCCGTCCGGCCGGGTCTGGACCGCGGCGGAGGTCCGCGCGCTGGCCGGGGTGGCGGCGGGGGCCGGCGGGGTGCTGATCTCGGACGAGGTGCACGGCGACCTCACCCACCCCGGCCACCGCCACCCGGTGGCCGTCGCGGTGGCCGGGCCGTACCGGGAGCGGACCGTCACGCTCAACTCGGTCGGCAAGACCTTCAACACCTCCGGCGTCCCCAGCTGCTTCGCACTCGTCCCGGACGCGGCGCTGCGCGAGCGGATCACCGGGGTGATGGCCGGGTACGGCCTGTGGGAGGGCGGGCTGCTGGAGCAGGTGGTGCAGGGCGCGGCGTTGCGCCACGGCGGCCCGTGGCTCGACGCGCTGCTGAACCACCTGGCCACCGCCCGGAACCGGTTGACCGGCCTGCTCGGCGCCGCCGTCCGCTCCGCGCCCGAGGCCTCCTACCTGCTCTGGCTGGACGCCGCCGCGCTCGGCCTGCCGCCCGCCGGCGCCCGGGCGGCGCTGCTGGAGCGGTGCGGTCTGGAAGCCTCCGACGGCGCCGATTTCGGCCCCGGCGGCGAGGGCGCGCTGCGGCTGAACTACGCGCTGCCGGAGCCGGTGCTGGCGCAGGTCCTGCACCGGCTGGAAGGGCTCCGAACGGGCCGTATCACCCCTTTGCACCGCCTCTGACCTGCGACGACATCTCTTCACAAGATGTTTGTGGAGCGCCCCGGCATGGTCCGTAGCAGACTGGGCAGGGTAGACCGGGCCGCAATCGTGATCCCGAGGATGGTGAGTCCGGTGATACCCGTTCGCCCGACCAGCCCGACCAGCCCGACCGCCCGGCGCAGCGCCGATCCGCCCCCCGGCGGGGTGACCCCGCTGACCGAATCGACGGCGCGTCGCCATATGGCCGGTGTCTGTTTCAAGATCGGACCGCCCCGACTGGTCGGTGTCGAGGTCGAGTGGTTCGTCCACGACGACCGATGTCCGACCCGCCCCGTCCTACCGGAGCGGCTGCACGCCGCACTGGAATCGCTGCCGCTGGGCGGCGCCGACGGGACGTGTCTCCCCTCCGGTGCCCGCCTCACCCTCGAACCCGGTGGACAGGTCGAGCTCAGCTCCCCGCCCGCCGACGGCCTCACCGCCTGCGTCGACGACACCCGGCGCGATCTCGCCACCCTGCGGGCCGCCTTCGCGGCCCAGGGTCTGCGGCTCACCGGAACCGGCACCGACCCGCTGGCCCGTCCTCGTGCGATGGTGCTGGACCACCCGCGCTATCTGGCGATGGAACGATTCTTCGACTCGGCCGGACCCTGGGGCCGGATCATGATGACCGGGACCGCCTCGGTACAGGTCTGCCTGGACGCGGGGACCGCCGACGGCCCGCACGCGCTGGACCGCCGCTGGCGCCTGGCCCACCGGCTGGGGCCCGTCCTGGTCGCCGCCTTCGCCAACTCCCCCCTGCTGGACGGCAAGCCGACCGGCCACCGGTCCACCCGGCAGATCGTCTGGTCCAGGATGGACCCCACCCGCACCCTCGCACCGGCCCCGGACCACGGCGATCCGCGCGAGGCCTGGACCAGGTACGTGCTGGACGCCGAGGTGCTCTGCATCCGCCGCCCCGACGGCCTGCCGTGGACGGCGCCGGCCGGGCTGACCTTCACCGACTGGCTGCGCGGCGGCGGCGAGCGCCCACCGACCCTGGCCGACCTGGACTACCACCGCACCACGCTCTTCCCGCCGGTCCGCCCGCGCGGCCACCTGGAGCTGCGGATGATCGACGCCCAGCCCGGCGACGGCTGGATCGTCCCCGCGGCCCTGGTGACCGCGCTGCTGGACGACCCGACGGCCGCCGACACCGCGCTGGCCGCGCTGGAGCCGCTGGAGTGCGCCGACGGCCCGCGCCCGCCGCGCAGCGACGCCTGGCGCCGGGCCGCCACCCTGGCGGTGGCCGACCCCGCGCTGCGCCGCGCCACCCTCGCCTGCTTCGCCGCCGCCGACGCCGCGCTGGGCCGCCTGCCCGGCGCCGAGCGGCTGCGCACCGCCGTCGCCGAGTTCGCCGAGCGCTACCCGGCGCGCGGCCGCTGCCCGGCCGACGACCAGCTGGACGCCCTGCGGTCCGGCACCCGACGCACTCCCCCGGAGGAGGCCGCACCATGATCGACGACGCCCGCCCGACCGGCTCCCGCACTCCCGGGGCGACCGGTCCCGGGGCCCCGTCCACGGCCTCCGGGGCCCCCGCCCCCACGTCGGCTCCGCTCGCGTCGGCCGCCCTCAGCGCGCCGGCGGACCTGCCGCCGGCGGTCCTGCGCGAGGCGATCGCCGCCGAACTGCTGGCCGCCCGCACCCGCACCGCCGCGCTGACCGACTGCGTCGAGGACCACGACCTCACCGCCCAGCACTCCCCGCTGATGTCCCCGCTGGTCTGGGACCTCGCCCACATCGGCAACCAGGAGGAACTCTGGCTGCTGCGCAACATCGGCGGCCGGGAGCCGATGCGCCCGGAGATCGACCCGCTCTACGACGCCTTCGAGCACCCGCGCGCCGAACGCCCGCGCCTGCCGCTGCTGCCGCCCGCCGAGGCCCGCGCCTACGCGCACGACGTCCGCGGCCGGGTCCTCGACCTGCTGGAGGCCAGCCCGCTGGAAGGCACTCCGCTGCTGGACGCCGGCTTCGCCTTCGGCATGATCGCCCAGCACGAGCAGCAGCACGACGAGACCATGCTGGTCACCCACCAGTTGCGCCGCGGCGAGCCCGCGCTGGCCGCTCCCCCGCCACCGCCCGCACCGGCGGACGCGGCCGCGCTGCCCGCCGACGTGCTCATCCCGGCCGGCCCGTTCACCATGGGGACGGACACCGAGCCCTGGGCACTGGACAACGAGCGCCCGGCGCACCGGATCGACCTGCCGGCCTTCCGGCTCGACACCACCCCCGTCACCAACGGCGCGTATCTGCGGTTCATCGCCGACGGCGGCTACGACGACCCGCGCTGGTGGACGGCGGAGGGCTGGGAGCACCGGCAGCGGGCCGAGCTGACCGCCCCGCTGTTCTGGCACCGCGAGGGCGGCCAGTGGCTGCGTCGCCGGTTCGCCGCGGTGGAGCCGGTGCCCGAGGACGAGCCGGTGCTGCACGTCAGCTGGTACGAGGCGGACGCCTACGCCCGGTGGGCCGGGCGGCGGCTGCCGACCGAGGCGGAGTGGGAGAAGGCCGCCCGGCACGACCCGGCCACCGACCGCTCCCGCCGCTACCCCTGGGGCGACGGGCCGCCCGCGCCGGAGCACGCCAACCTCGGCCAGCGCCACCTGCGCCCGGCCCCGGCGGGCAGCTACCCGGCCGGCGAGTCGCCGTACGGCGTACGGCAGTTGATGGGCGACGTCTGGGAGTGGACGGCCAGCGACTTCGACCCCTACCCCGGCTTCCGGGCCTGGCCGTACAAGGAGTACTCGGAGGTCTTCCTCGGCCCCGAGTACAAGGTGCTGCGCGGCGGCTGCTTCGCCGTGGCGCCGGTGGCCTGCCGGGGCACGTTCCGCAACTGGGACTACCCGATCCGGCGGCAGATCTTCGCCGGGTTCCGCACCGCGGCCGACGTGGCGGTCGACTGATGTGCCGCCATCTCGCCTACCTCGGCGAACCGGTGGCGCCCCGGGAGCTGCTGGTCGAGCCGCCGTTCGGGCTCCACCGGCAGTCCTGGGCCCCCCGGATCCAGCAGTACGGCACGGTCAACGTCGACGGCTTCGGCCTCGGCTGGTACGCGGACGGCGACGAGACGCCGGCCCGCTACCGGCGGGCCGGCCCGATCTGGGCGGACGCCTCGTTCGCCGACCTCGCCCGGGTGATCCGCACCCGGGCGCTGCTGGCGGCCGTCCGCTCGGCGACCGAGGGCTGTGCGGCGGGCGAGCACGCGGCCGCGCCGTTCACCGCCGGCCGCTGGCTGTTCAGCCACAACGGCGCGGTGGCCGGCTGGCCGGACAAGCTGGACGCGCTGGCCGGTCGGCTGACACCGGCCGAGCTGCTGGAGCTGCCGGCCCGGACCGACTCGGCGCTGCTCTGGGGTCTGGCCCTGCGTCGGCTGCGCGCGGGCGCCGGCCTCGGCGAGGCGCTGGCCGGCACCGTCGCGGACGTGGCCGCGCACACCACCGGCCGGCTCAATCTGCTGCTGACCGACGGCCACGCGATCGCCGCCACCGCCTGGGGCGACACCCTGCACCACCGGAGCCTGCCGGGCGCGGGCGTGCTGGTGGCCTCCGAGCCCTACGACGACCACCCGGACTGGACCGTCGTCCCGGACCGCTCGCTGCTGCTGGCCGGGCCGGACGGCGTCGCCGTCCGCCCGCTCTGAACCTCCGCCACTCCTCTCCCCTTCACTTTTTGAACAGAGGATCCATCTGTCATGAGCACCTTTGATCTCACCCGGCTGCTGCCCGCCGACCACTTCAGCACCGCCCTGCACCACGACGTGCGGCAGGGGCTGACCGCCGATCCCAAGTGGCTGCCGCCGAAGTGGTTCTACGACGCCCGGGGCAGCGAGCTGTTCGAGGAGATCACCAGGCTGCCGGAGTACTACCCGACCCGCGCCGAGCGGGCCATCCTCACCGCCCGGGCCGGCGAGATCGCCGCCGCCACCCGGGCCCGCACCCTGGTGGAGCTGGGCTCCGGCTCCTCGGAGAAGACCAGGCTGCTGCTGGACGCACTGCGCGACCTCGGCACGCTGGACAGCTACGTCCCGGTGGACGTCAGCGAGAGCGCGCTGACCGGCGCGGGCGAGTCGCTCGCCCGGGAGTACCCGGGGCTGTCCGTGCACGCGGTGCTCGCCGACTTCACCGCCCGGCTGGGCCTGCCGCCGCAGGGCGGACCGCGCCTGGTCGCCTTCCTCGGCGGCACTCTCGGGAACCTGCTCCCCGCCGAGCGGGCGGCCTTCCTGAGCGGCCTGCGCGCCGCGCTCGACCCCGGTGACTTCCTGCTGCTCGGCACCGACCTGGTCAAGGATCCGCGGGTGCTGGTGGCCGCCTACGACGACGCGGCCGGGGTGACGGCGGAGTTCAACCGCAACGTGCTCAACGTGCTGAACCGGGAGCTGTCCGCCGACTTCGACCCGACCGCGTTCGAGCACGTGGCGCTCTGGGACCCGGAGCGGGAGTGGATCGAGATGCGGCTGCGCTCGCTGCAGGAGCAGACCGTGAAGATCCCGGCGCTGGGCCTGCCGGTCCACTTCGAGAAGGGCGAGGAGCTGCGCACCGAGGTGTCGGCCAAGTTCCGCCGGGAGCGGGTGGCCGGGGAGCTGGCCGCGGCCGGCCTGCGGCTGAGCCACTGGTGGACGGACCAGGAGGGCCGGTTCGGGCTCTCCCTGGCCTCTCCGGTCGATGAGGTTTGATAGTTCACTTTACTAATAAGCAACGGGACTTGTCGGGCATCCCACGTACAACACTTGAACATTGACGCGTTACGATCGCGCTACCAAGCTCAGCGTTGAGTACCAGGAGTCAAGATCGTGAGCGTCACCCAGCAGCCCTCGGAGCCCGTGGCGGCGGAGGCCCGATCCTCCGACCGCCTCGGCTTCGTCGTCTTCATCACCGCCGCCGCGGCCCTCGGCGGGTTCCTGTTCGGCTACGACAGTTCCGTGATCAACGGCGCCGTCTCCGGCATCCAGGAGAAGTTCGGCGTCGGCGACGGCGTCACCGGCCTGATCGTCTCGTCCGCGCTGCTGGGCTCCGCGGTCGGTGCCGCGCTGGCCGGCCGGTTCGCCGACCGGTACGGCCGGATCAAGGTGATGAAGGCGGGCGCCCTGCTCTTCGCGGTGAGCGCGGTCGGCTCGATGCTGCCGTTCGCCGCCTGGGACCTCGCCTGCTGGCGCGTACTGGGCGGAGCGGCGATCGGCATCGCCTCGGTGATCGCCCCGACCTACATCGCCGAGGTCGCACCGACCCGCTACCGGGGCCGGCTGGCCTCCTTCCAGCAGGCCGCGATCGTCCTCGGCATCGCGATCTCGCAGCTGGTCAACTGGGTCCTGGCGGACGCCGCCGGCGGCGACACCCGCGGCCGGCTGCTCGGTCTGGAGGCCTGGCAGTGGATGCTCGGCATCTGCGTCGTGCCGGCCGCCGTCTACTTCGTGCTCTCCTCGATGATCCCCGAGTCCCCGCGCTACCTGATCTCGGCCGGCCGCCTGGACGAGGCCCGGGCCGTGCTCGGCGAGGTCGAGGGCGGGAACTCCGACACCGACGCCCGGATCGCCGAGATCCAGGGCCTGATCGCCTCCGACCACCGGCCGCGTTTCGGCGACCTGCTCGGCGGCCGGTTCGGCCTGCTGCCGATCGTCTGGGTCGGCATCGGCCTCTCGGTCTTCCAGCAGCTGGTCGGCATCAACGTGATCTTCTACTACTCGTCGATCCTGTGGCAGTCCGTCGGCATCGACCAGAGCAACTCGCTGCTGATCAGCTTCATCGGCTCGGTCATCAACATCCTCGGCACCGTGGTCGCGATCCTGCTGGTGGACCGGATCGGCCGCAAGCCGCTCGCCCTGATCGGCTCGGTCGGCATGGCCGTCGCCCTGGCCGCCTGCGGCTGGGCGTTCTCCTCGGCCACCGGCAGCGGCGACGACGTCTCCCTGCCGGACCTCCAGGGCACCGTCGCGCTGATCTCCGCCAACGCCTTCGTGCTCTTCTTCGCGATGTCCTGGGGCGTGGTGGTCTGGGTGATGCTCGGCGAGATGTTCCCCAACCGGATCCGCGCCGCCGCCCTCTCCGTCGCCGCCTCGGCCCAGTGGATCGCCAACTGGGCGATCACGGTGTCGTTCCCCTCGCTCTCGCGCTGGAACCTCTCCGCGACCTACCTGGTCTACGCGGCCTTCGCGGCGCTGTCGGTGGTCTTCGTCGCGAAGTACATGAAGGAGACCAAGGGCGTCCGCCTGGAGGACATGGGCTGATCCGACAGTCGGACCTTCGGCCTCCGCACCCTAGCGCTGTCGGCGCGGGTGCGGGGGCCGAATCGTTCACTCTCTGCGGCGGGGCGCACACCTCCGGTACTCCTGTTCGGCAGGAGGGATGTGTCCTTGATCTTCGACCGGCTTCGCGCCCGCAGCATCCGCAGCACCCGTCGCCCCGTGCCGGTACCGGTGGCAGCACCGGTACCGGCACCGGTCGGCGGCTGCCCGTTCGCCCACGCGCACCCGGCGGCCGGGCCGCCGCACGGGCCCGAACCCCTGTCCGCCACCGTGCCCGCCACCGTGCACGGCACCGGTGTCCGGCACCGCGTCGACGTGGGGCTCGCCGGCCCGGCGCGTCCGGTCGACCCGGACCGCCGGCTCGGTGCGGGGCCCCGCACCGAGCCGTTCACCGACCCCGCCGCGGCCGCCGACGCCGAGCACTTCACCGACCCCGACGCCGCCGCCGACTTCGTCCGCCAGTTCCACCGCGAGCAGCCCGGCGCCGGCGACCCGACCGGGCGGGTGCTGGCCGTCCTGGACGAGATCGACCTCACCGGCACCTACCAGCACACCCCCGCCGAACTCGCCTACGGCGCCAGGCTCGCCTGGCGCAACGCGGCGCGCTGCATCGGCCGGCTGTACTGGCGCAGCCTGGTGGTGCGGGACCTGCGGCACCTGAGCTCCGCCGACGACATCGCCACCGAGTGCTTCGAGCATCTGCGGGTGGCCACCAACGGCGGGCGGATCCGCCCCGTGGTCTCGGTGTTCGCCCCCGACCGCCCCGGGCGCCCGGCCGCCCGCATCCTCAACCAGCAACTGGTCCGCTACGCCGGCCACCCCACCGGGCACGGCTTCGTCGGCGACCCGGCCGGCGCGCAACTGGCCGCCCGGGCCCGGGACCTCGGCTGGAAGGGCGGCGAGGAGCGGTTCGAGGTGCTGCCGCTGCTGGTACAGGAGCGGCCCGGCGCCCGGCCCGAGTGGTACGAACTGCCCGACGACACCACCCTGGAGGTCGAGCTCACCCACCCCGACCACGCCTGGTTCGCCGAGCTGGGCCTGCGCTGGTACTCGGTGCCCGCGATCAGCGACATGACGCTGGAGATCGGCGGCGTCCGCTACCCCACCGCCCCGTTCAACGGCTGGTACATGGGCACCGAGATCGGCGCCCGCAACCTCGCCGACGCCGACCGGTACGACATGCTGGCGACCGTCGCCGACCGGCTCGGCCTGGACACCTGCAGCGACCGCACGCTCTGGCGCGACCGGGCGCTGGTGGAGCTCAACGTGGCGGTGCTGCACTCGTTCGAGGAGGCCGGGGTGACGATCGCCGACCACCACACCGAGTCGGAGCGGTTCCTGAAGCACGTCGCCCAGGAGAAGCGGCTCGGGCGGCCCACCCCCGCCGACTGGAGCTGGATCGTGCCCCCGGTCTCCGGCGGGCTGACTCCCGTCTACCACCGGTACTACGACCCGGTGGACCCGTCGCTGCGCCCCGCCTTCGTGGCGCGCGAGCCCTGGTGAGGCCGCTGCCCCGGCCCGTCCACCGTCCGCTCGTACCGCAGCCGCAACCCGTCGAGGAGCGCTTCGAGCCCGGTCTCGAAGGCGCCCTCGTCGATCGCGCCGCGGTGCTCGGCCAGCCGGTGGGCCTCGCCGAGGTGCGGGTAGTCGGCGGCGTCGTACAGCCCGGCGTCCTTGGGGAAGCCCGCCGCGAACGAGGCCAGCGCCGAACCGGTGACGAAGTACCGCATCAGCGCGCCGATCCGGGTGGCCTGCCCGCGCGGCCAGCCGGCCGCGACCAGGCAGCCGAAGACGGCGTCGGCCAGCCGCAGCGCGTTCGGGCGGCGGCCGGGGCCCTGGGCGAGCACCGGGACGATGTTGGGGTGCGCGGCCAGGGCGGCCCGGTAGGAGCGGGCCCAGTCGCGCAGCGCCTGCGGCCAGGGCGCCCCGGTGGTGAACATCGACAGGTCGACCTCGCCCATCACGCTGTCCACCACCGCGTCCAGCAGCTCGTCCTTGGTCGCGACGTGGTTGTAGAGCGAGGGTCCGCTGACCGACAGTTCGGTGGCCAGGCGGCGGGTGGAGAGCGCGTCCAGCCCCTCGGCGTCGATGAGCCGCAGCGCGGTGGCGACGATGAGCTCGCGGTTGAGCAGGGGGGTGCGCGGGCGGGCCATCGTCGCGGTTCCTCCGGTCGGGTGGGGTGAGGACCGATTCTGGCAGGCGCCTCTTCCCAGCGCGGCCCGGTCGGGTTACAGTCCCGGTAAAACTTGCAGCGCTAGTTTACCGAAGAGTCCGCCGAAACCCGACGAGGTGCCGTCATGAATCTGGAGCTGTCCGAGGAGCAGACCGCCCTCCGGGACCTCGCGGCCGCCTTCACCGAACGCGAGATCGTCCCGCACGCGGCCGCCTGGGACCGCGCCGAGTCCGTCGACCGGGCGGTCATCGGCAAGCTCGGCGCGATCGGCCTCCTCGGCCTCACCATCCCCGAGGAGTACGGCGGCAGCGGCGGCGACCACCTCGCGTACTGCCTCGCCCTGGAGGAACTGGGCCGCGGCGACTCCGCCGTGCGCGGCATCGTCTCGGTCTCGCTCGGCCTGGTCGCCAAGTCGATCAACGGTTACGGCACCGAGCAGCAGAAGCGGCACTGGCTGCCCCGGCTCACCTCCGGCGAGGCGCTCGCCTGCTTCGCCCTCACCGAGCCCGGCACCGGCTCGGACGCCGCCAACCTCACCACCCGGGCGGTCCGGGAGGGCGACGACTGGCTGATCAGCGGCGCCAAGATGTTCATCACCAACGGGACGTGGGCCGACCTCGCCCTCGTCTTCGCCCGCACCGGCGGGCCGGGGCACCAGGGCATCACCGCCTTCCTCGTCCCGACCGACCTGCCCGGCTTCAGCCGCACCGAGATCCACGGCAAACTCGGCCTGCGCGGCCAGGCCACCGCCGAGTTCGCCCTCGACGCCGTCCGCGTCCCCGACGAAGCCCGGCTCGGCGAGGTCGGCAAGGGCTTCACGGTGGCGATGGCCGCGCTGGCCAAGGGCCGGATGTCGGTCGCGGCCGGCTGCGTCGGCATCGCCCGGGCCTGCCTGGAGGCCGCCGTCCACTACGCCGGCGAGCGCGAGCAGTTCGGCCGGCCGATCGCCTCGCACCAGCTGGTGCAGGAGCTGCTCGCCGACATCGCGGTGGACGTCGAGGCCGCCCGGCTGCTCACCTGGAAGGTCGCCGACCACATCGACCGCGGCCTGCCGTTCGCCACCGAGTCCTCCGTCGCCAAGCTCTACGCGAGCGAGGCCGCCGTCCGGGCCGCCAACAACGCGCTCCAGGTCTTCGGCGGCTACGGCTTCATCGACGAGTACCCGGTCGGCAAGTACCTGCGCGACGCGCGGGTGATGACCCTCTACGAGGGCACCAGCCAGATCCACAAGCTGCTCATCGGGCGTTCGCTCACCGGCGTCAACGCCTTCTGACATCCGTCAGAGCATCCGTCCCCCCTTGGATAAGGAGCCCGACGACGTGCGTCCTGTCTACTTCGCCGCAGCCCGCCGCACACCCATCGGCCGGCTGCGCGGAGCGCTCGCCACGGTCCGCCCGGACGACCTCTCGGCCACCGTGCTGCGCGCCCTGCTCGCCGACGTCCCCACCCTCGACCCGGCCCGGATCGACGACGTCTACTGGGGCGCCGCCAACCAGGCCGGCGAGGACAACCGCAACGCCGCCCGGATGGCCGTGCTGCTCGCCGGCCTGCCCGACAGCGTCCCCGGCGCCACCGTCAACCGGCTCTGCGCCTCCGGCCTGGAGGCCGTCACCCTGGCCGCCCGGGCGATCGGCTCGGGCGAGGCCGACGTGGTGCTGGCCGGCGGCTGCGAGTCGATGACCCGCGCCCCCTTCGTGCTCCCCCGGCCCGACGAGGCACTGCCGCACCGGATCGAGACCTTCGACACCCGGCTCGGCTGGCGGCTCACCAACCCGCGGATGGCCGACCTGCACGGCGTGCTCTCGATGGGCGAGACCGCCGAGGAGGTCGCCGCCCGGTACGGCATCACCCGTGAGCGCCAGGACGCCTTCGCGCTCCGCAGCCACCGGCTGGCCGCCGCCGCACGCAAGGACGGCCACTTCGACGCCGAACTGATCCCGGTCGAGCGGCCGGACGGCGTGACCGTCCACCAGGACGAGAGCATCCGGGAGGACACCGGCCCGGAGAAGCTCGCCCGGCTGAAGCCGGCCTTCCGCCCGGGCGGCACGGTGACGGCGGGCAACGCCTCGCCGATGAACGACGGCGCGGCCGGCCTGGTGCTGGTCAGCGAGGACGTCCTGAACGAGCTGGGCCTGCGGCCGCTCGGCCGGTACGTGGCCGGCGCCTCGGCCGGGGTGCACCCGGACGTGATGGGCGTCGGACCGGTGCCCGCCACCCGCAAGGCCCTCGGCCGGGTCGGCTGGTCGGTCTCCGAGCTGGAGGAGGCCGAGCTCAACGAGGCCTTCGCCGCGCAGGTGCTCGCCAGCATCGACCAGCTGGGCCTCGACCCCGAACTGGTCAACCCGACCGGCGGGGCGATCGCGCTCGGCCACCCGCTGGGCGGCTCCGGCGCACGCATCCTCACCACCCTGCTGCACCGGATGCGCCGCAACGGCACCCGGCGCGGCCTGGCCACCATGTGCGTGGGCGTCGGCCAGGGCACCGCCGTCCTGGTCGAATCCGCCTGAACGCCGAGGCGGACACCCGGCCCCGGCGGCCGCCGACTCGCGGCCGCCGTCCCGTTCTCACCACGAAGGAGTTGCCGTGACTCGATTCACGGGGAAGGTCGCCGTCGTCACCGGTGCGGCGCAGGGCATCGGCGCGGCCACCGCCCGGCTGCTGGCCCAGGAGGGGGCAGCCGTCGCGGTGGTCGACCTGACCGCCGAGCGGGCCGCCGGGACGGTCGAGGAGATCACCGCCAAGGGCGGCACCGCGCGGGCGTACGGCTGCGACGTGGCCGACTACGACGCGGTGGAGGCGGTCTTCGCCGAGGTCGCGCGGGACCTCGGCGGAGTGCACATCCTGGTGAACAACGCCGGGATCACCCGGGACAACCTGTTCTTCAAGATGACCAAGCCCGACTGGGACGCGGTGCTGACGGTCAATCTGACCAGCGCCTACAACTGCAGCCACGTGGCGCAGAAGTACATGGTGGCGCAGAAGTACGGCAAGATCGTCTCACTCAGCTCGCGCTCGGCGCTCGGCAACCGGGGCCAGGCCAACTACGCCGCCGCCAAGGCGGGCATCCAGGGCCTGACCGCCACGCTGGCGATCGAGCTGGGCCCGTTCAACATCAACGTCAACGCCGTCGCCCCCGGCTACATCGCCACCGCGATGACCGCCGCCACCGCCGAGCGGGTCGGCGCGACGGCCGAGGACCACCAGGCGGAGGTCTCCGCACGGACGCCGCTGCGGCGGGTCGGCCGGCCGGAGGAGATCGCCTCGGTGGTAGCCTTCCTGGCCAGCGAGGACGCCTCCTACGTCAGCGGGCAGACGCTGTACGTCAACGGTGGGGCACGCTGATCATCGCTGACGTTTCGTCAGAAGGCCGTCCCCGGCCGTGGGTTACCTTCGCCTGGGACGGCCTTTACCCTTTCCGGTGGCCAGGCGCGACCATGCCCACGGGTACGAAATGACTATGGCATGATCATGCGGCTCTCGATGGGATGGCCGGACCGCCCCGACCGGACCAGGTCGGGCCCTGCGTCCCAAGGAGTCCCATGGGCAGCCCCGCCACCCTCCGCCGCGCCCTGGCCCTGCTCGCCGTCGGGGCCACCGCCCTCACGGCCGGCACGCTCGCCGTACCGGCCGCCCACCCGGCCTCCACCACCGGCCTCGCGGGCGTCCACGTCCGCCCCGCCTCGGCCGGGCACATCAGCGCCGTCGGCCGGAACGCGCCCCTGCCCACCTCGCAGTGCGTCAGCGAGATCGGCATCCACTGCTACTCCCCGCTGCAGTACCGGACCGCCTACAACCTCGACCCGCTGTACCGGGAGGGCATCACCGGCAAGGGCCGCACGATCGTCATCGTCGACTCCTTCGGCTCACCGACCATCCAGCACGACCTGGAGGTCTTCGACAAGCAGTGGGGCATCCCGGACACCCAGGTCGAGGTGGTCAAGTGGGGTGACGTCCCGGTCTTCGACCCGACCGACCCCGACCACACCGGCTGGGCCGGCGAGAGCACCCTGGACGTCGAGTACGCCCACGCCGTCGCCCCCGACGCCCACATCATCCTGGTCGAGACCGGCGTCTCCGAGACCGAGGGAACGACCGGGCTGCCCGAGATGATGGACGCCGAGAAGGCCCTCATCAAGGCCGGTCGCGCCGACGTCGTCTCGCAGAGCTTCGGCGCCACCGAGAACACCTTCCCCGGCTTCGAGAAGGGCGACTTCAGCTCCATCACCGGCCTGCGGTACGCCTTCCAGGAGGCCGCCGCGCACGACGTCACCGTCCTCGCCGCCTCCGGCGACACCGGCGCCACCGACTACCAGACCAACGGTGAGGACCTCTACCCGCACAAGGTCAACTCCTGGCCGTCCGCCGACCCGCTGGTCACCTCCGTCGGCGGCACCCAGCTCAGCCTCGACGACGCCGGCCGGCGGACCGGGCCCGACCAGGTGTGGCACGACCGCTACGGCGCGGGCGGCGGCGGAACCTCTGCCGTCTTCGACCGCCCCTGGTACCAGGCGGGCGTCGCCGGCGTCACCGGGAACCACCGCGGCACGCCCGACCTCAGCATGAGCGCGGCGGTCGACGGCGCCGCCTGGACGTACGAGTCCTACGACCCGACCTCGGTCGGCTGGCACCTCACCGGCGGCACCAGCGAGGCCACCCCGATCTTCTCCGGCGTCGTCGCCCTCGCCGACCAGCTCGCCGGCCACCGCCTCGGCCAGCTCAACTGGCGCCTCTACGGCCTCTCCCTGCTCCCGCAGCAGTGGAGCGGCCTGGTCGACGTGACGGCGGGCGACAACTCCTGGGACACCGTGACGGGTTACCGTGCCACCAAGGGCTACGACCTCGCCAGCGGCCTCGGCACCATCGACGGCGCCCGGTTCGTCCACGCCATCGCGGGCCGGTAGCAGCCCCGACCGTCCGGTGCGGCGGCGCCGCGCCGGACGGCCAGAGCCGGTCCGGGACGACGGGTTTCGGGTCAGGTGGTTTCGGGGCGCGGGGCCGCGAGTTGGGCCAGGTAGCGTTCGGCGGCGCGCAGCTTACGACCGTCCCGGCCCGGAAGGTGGGCGCGCAGCTCGATGATCTCGGGGGCGATCCGGATCGCCTCCGCCCGGTCCGCGATCGCCCGCCAGCAGGCCTCGGCGTTGGTGGCCGCCTGCTGGGTGTCCGGGTGCTCGGGGCCCTGCGAGCGCAGCAGCGTCAGGGCCACCTCGCGGTAGATGTCCGCCGCCTCGACCGACTTCCCGGCCAGGCGGCACACGTGTGCGCGCACCTGCCGGACCTGGAGGACGGGCGCTGAGACGGCGCCGTGCTCGGCGATCGCCTCCAGTTCGAGGGCGAAGGCGAGATCGGTGGCGGCGGCGTGGTCCCCGGCGTCGGCGCTGCGGACGATGCGGCCGATCACCTCGCGGTAGTCGTCGCGAGGGGGTTGGGGAGCCTCGGGGGCGGCCTCCTCGGGGGCGGTGTCCTCGGACTCCGCAGCGGGCTCGGGCTCGGGCTCTGGCTCTGGCTCGACGGCGGCGGGCTCCGCGTCGAGCACATCGACCGTCGGCTCCGCGTCCACCGGTGCCTCGGTCGGCGGCTCGTCGGTCGGCGCGACGTCCACGGGCACCGCGTCCACGGGCACCGCGTCGACGGGTGCCTCCTCGACGGGTACCGCACCCGCCGGGCGGCCCTTGCCCAGGGTCACGCCCGCTGTCGCCGACGGGCGCCAGGCGTAGGCCTTCAGCAGGTCGACCGGCCGGGCCGGGGGCGGGGGTGTGGGGGGCACGCCGGGCTTCAGCAGGTTCACCGGACCTTCGGACGGCGCTGCCGGGGCGGGCTGCGGCGCGACCGCCACGTCTGCCGGTGCCGACCCGGGCACCGGGAAGACGTCTGCGGCGGCCTTGTTCAGCGTCACGGCCGGCCGGGCGGGCGGCGCGGTGTCACGCTGGGCCGGCGGCCGGGGCAGCAGCGCGGCGGGGCGCGGGCCCTCGTACGGGACGGCGTCCGGCAGTACGCCGTCCGTTCGGCGGGCGGTATTGCGGAAGAACGGCCGGTTCGGCGCGTGGGTGGCGAGGATGACGACGTCCGGACGCAGCACCGAGTACACCTGCTGGCGCAGTTGTTCGGGCGCGAGGACGGCGTCGGCGCCCGGGCGGCCGCCGTGCAGGGCCTCGATCAACGCGCGGGTGAAGGTGCCGATCTGCTCCGGGTCCGGGCTGACCACCGCCCAGAGCGGGAGGCCGTCGGCGAGCGGCGAGACGGTGCCCTGGAGGTAGGGCCAGGCGTTCTGATCGGCACTCAGGTCGGCGATCACGAGCGTCTGCCAGTCGGCGGGCCGGTGCCGCAGCTCGGCGGCGACGGACTGCCAGGCGATGCCGTCCTGCCGGATGCTCCCCGGCTTCGAGTCCCGCAGGGTGAGGTGGAGTTGGCCGCCCCGCTTGTCGGCGAGCAGGTGGCCGCCGAGGTGGACGAGCAGCGGGCCGGGGTGACGGGCGGCGGCCCGCAGGTGGGCGAGCACGGTGTGCGGGTCGCTGGCCCCGGGGAGGTGGACGGCGTCCACCGCGTCGGCCGCGAGGAGGACCTGGGGCGAGACGGCGGCGAGCATCGCGGACAGGACGGGCGCCTGGGTGGGCCCGCCGCGCCCCCAGGTACGCCGGCCGGAGTTGCCGTAGCCGCCCTCGACCACCAGGATCCGCCCGCGCGGCGCGGCGCCGAGGCCGCCCGGGCCGGCGGTGAAGCCGTGGGCCGGGGTGCTGCCGGGCGTCGGGGTGGTGCCGTGGGCGGGGGTGCTGCCCGGGACGGTGAACGGGAGTGGTGTGGCGGAGGGCGGCGGGGCGACGAAGGACATCCCGGTGACGGTCCATCCGGTGGGCGGCGCCATCGGCGCGGCCGGAGCCGGAACGGGGGTCGCGCCCGGGGCGGGGGTCGCAGCCGGAGCCGGTGCCGGGGCGGGAGCCGGAACAGGTGCCTGGAAGGGGGCCGGCGGCTCGTACAGGGCCGCGGGGCCGGGCGGGTGCTCCTCGTAGGGGTTGCGCGGCAGCCGCGGCGGTGCGGCGTCCAGGGGGCCCGGCTCCGCGACGGAATCGGGGTCTCCTGGGAGAGCTGTCGACTCCGCCATCTCTGGTCACCGCCCCGCCCCGCCGCTGAGCGGCGTCTGCTGCCCTTGCCCCGTGGCGCCTGCGACCACGTCCGTCTGCGCCACCCTACGAGATCCCGGCACACCCGAGCCAGGCCGGGTGGGCGATCACCACTCCACCGCACCGTATCGCCGCTGCTCACCCGGCCCGCCCGGCCGTCGCCCCCGCGCGGCCGCCGGCGCCCGAACAGCCGTGGGCGCGCCACGCGGCCGGGCCCCGGCAGGCTGCCGCGCTCCGTGGGCTTCTGACGGCCCGGTGGAGTGCGTGCCGCTCCCCGGCCGACGACCCCGGCCGTCGGGGCCTGCCCTTCCGGTACGGGGATCCCGTCCCGATCGCGCAGGCCCGGTGCCCCGGTGACGCGGCGTCCGGCCGGCTGCGTGCCGTCCGTGGGCCGGGTCCGCCCAGCACCTGAGCACCCGCCGGACGGCCTGGCCACAGTCCGCAGTCCGAGCCCGCAGCCCGGGCCCGCGGGTCCCTCAGGCCGGGCCCGCGGCGACGCAGAACTCGTTGCCCTCCGGGTCGGCCATCACGATGTGGTGCCCGCCGAACTCCGCCAGGACGGCTCCGCCCGCCTCCACCAGCCGCTCGGACTCCGCCCTGATCCGTGCCCACCGCTCCTCGGGACTGCCGTGTCCCGGCAGCCGGACGTCGATGTGAAGCCGGTTCTTCGCCGTCTTCGGCTCGGCGACCCTGAGGATGGAGAGCCGGGGGCCGACGCCGTCGGGATCGCAGAGCCACGCCCCGTCGTCCTCGGCGTCGTCCTCCGGCAGGTCGAACTGCGCGAGCCACTCCTCGCGGGTCTCGAAGGGAGGCGGCGGCGGCTCGTCGATGTAGCCCAGAGCCGTCTTCCAGAAACCGGCGAGGAGTTGTGCGTCCGCGCAGTCCAGGGTCAGATCGATGGTGACTGCCATGGGCAGGATCGTACGGCGCACCTCCCGCACCCACCGGCCGTCACCATCGCTCGCGATCACCCGGATTCGCCCGGACGGCGCTCACCCGGCCGCCCTTCCTGGAGCCCGCCGCCCGCTCACGCCCCCGAGAGCAGGTCCCGCAGCAGGGCCACCGTGTCGGCGTCGAGGTCCCGGCCGGTGCGGCGGCTCAGCGCGTCCAGCCGGTTGACGGCGCGCAGGAGTTGGTCCCGGGCGCCGGCGGAGGCATAGGCGTAGAAGAGGTCGCGGTGCAGGAGCTCGACGTCCGGGGCGACCGCGAGGCCGCGGAAGACGGCGGCCTCGGCGCTGCGGTGGTCGCCGTACTGGAGGCGGCGGGCGGCGAGTTCGTGGGCGGTGTCGACGATCGCCGCGATCATGTCCTGCCGCTCCGCCTCGGCCCAGCCGTACGCGGCGGGCGGGGCCTCCGCGAACGGAGCTCCCCGGACCAGGGCGAGGGCGTGGGCGAGGGCGGCGTCCGCCGTGGCGCTGGTGCTGCGCATGCCGCGCCGGTAGAGGCCGCGGAACTCGTCCCAGTCGCAGGTGACGGTCGGGGCGAAGGCGTAGCCGTCGGTGGTGTCGGTGGGGAGGAAGGCCCGACCCTCGGCCGAGGTGCCGAACCAGGCGGCCAGATCGGCGAGTTTGCCGGGCAGCGGGCTCTTGGCGTCGGCGACGGTGGGATGGGTGTCCAGGTGGGCCGCGCCGGGGTGGAGGTCGTGGTCGAGCGCGGCGTGGTCGGCGCCCGAGCGCAGGGCCAGGTAGGCGGCGAGTTCGGTGAGCCGGGGCAGGGCGCCGGGCTCGACCGTGCCGTTGGCACCGGCCACGTCCACCGGGCCGAGCAGCCGGATCCGGGGGGCGGTGCGGACGGCGTGCGCCTCCGGGGAGCGGAGGATCGCCAACAGGTCGTCGCTGTCGCTGCGCACCGGGGTGGTGCGCGCCACCGGGGCGGCGGCCGGGCCGGGAGCCGGCTCCGGGGAGGGCTCGAAGGCCGGCTCCGGGGCCGGCTCGGGACGGGCCGGGACCCTCGGGTCGGCGCCGGTGGGTGCCGGGGCCGGGTCGTGCGTCGGCACCGGCTCCAGCACGGGCGCGGGCTCCGCGACCGGCTCCGGCCCGGGGGCGGCCGGGGGCAGCGGTTGGACGGGGACGACCACCTGGGCCTCGACCGCGGCCGGCAGCCGGAGGTTCTGGGTGGTCTCGTCGGCGTCGCCCTCGGCGGAGTCCCCTTCGGACCTCCCGTCGGCGGCGGCCGGGGCGGGCGTCGCCGTGGGTGGTCCGGCCGGCGGCACCGCCGGGGTGCTCGCCTGCCGACCGAGGCCGTTGACGAGGAAGCGGGAGGCCGGCCCCCCGGCGGCGCCGAGCGCGGCGGGGCCGGCAGCGGCGGCGGGCGCGGCCGGATCGGTGCCGGCGAACGGGCTGACCCCGGTGCCGATCACCCGGGCGAGCAGCCGCGGACCGGCCGCCCCGGCGCCGTCGTCCGTGCCGCCGGAGCCGCCGCCGTCGAGACCGCGGCCGTCGAAACCGTCACCGTCGAATCCGGGGTCGAGAGCGCTGTCGAAACCGCCTCCGAACGGCGTCACCGAGGCGCCCACCGCTGCCAGCACCGGGATGGGGGCCGGGAGTTCGGCCGGTTCGAGATCATTGCCGGGGCCGTCGAGGGTCCAGGCGGGGGCCGGGTGCTGGGTGCTGTCGTCGGCGGCCCGGAGCAGCTCGGAGACCTGCTCGTACTGCCCGTCGGTCAGACGCTGGAGCTCGACGGTGACGTGCAGGCCGGGAATGGTCGCCTGGCCGGTGGCGGGCAGCGTCCAGCGGGCGACCGGGCCGGTACCGCGCTCGGGCGCGCGGGTGACCACGGCGACGCAGGTCCGGGGGCGGGCGTCGAGCAGGCGGCCGAGTTCGGCCGGGATGTCGCCGCCGGGCTGCTGGGCGCAGAGCACGATCTCCGGGACCCACGACTCGTCGGCCAGGCCCCGGCTGCGGGCGTCCCGCGGGCTGGCGGACTCGGCGGCGACCAGGGTGGCGCGGGCCTTGGCGGTGCGCGGACCGAGCGCGGTGAGCGCCGCCTCCAGGGTGGGGTGCCGGTGGACCCGCTCGGCGGCCGGCCCGCTGATCGGCAACTCCTCGGCGAGGTCGACCAGATGCAGGTGGAGGCGGTCGGCCAGCGGGCTGTGGGCCAGCTCGATGGCCAGGGTCCGCAGCACGTCACGGGCGTCGTCCGGGTGACCGGAGAGGTGGAGCAGCCGGACGGTCTCCAGGTCGGCGAGGACGACCGAGCCGTCCGGTGCGGTGCCGAGGGTGACCAGCGCCGGGTAGGGCGCGGCGGTCTTGCGGGCCTGGGAGGGCGAGAGGAGTTCCCCGGCCTCGGCCGCGCACCACCAGACGTGGGCGGCGTGGGCGGCACGGAACGGCGCGATCGGGGTGGCCGGGCCGGAGAGGTGCAGTTCGACCGTGTGGCCGGGGGTGATCCGGGCCGCGACGATCGCGGGCAGGCGCTTGCCGCCGCGCACGGTGTTGCGGGCCAGGGTGCGCAGGGCACGGTCGAGCAGGTCGAGGCCGCGATCGTCCTGACGTACCTTCAGTTCGGCCTCGAACGCGGCGGCGGAGTCGGCCGGCAGTGCGATGCGGTGGCGTGGACGGCGGGCGCGCAGCTGCGTACCGCGCTTGTGGGCGACGGTGCCGACCATCATGGCGGCGAGCAGCACCCCGACGGTGGAGGCGGTGAGGGCGACGGTGTAGTCGTCGCTCCGGGCCTGTTCGGCGTGCGCGGCCGGGGCCGGGGCGTCGGTGGGCGCCTGGGTCGGCGCGGGCGTCCGGTCCGGCTCCGGGGCCTGCGTGGGAGGGGCCTGCGGGGCGGGGGCCTGGGTGGCGGGCGCCTGCGGGGCGGGGGCCTGGGTGGCGGGCGCCTGCGGGGCGGGCGCGGGGGCCTGGTCGGCCGGCGCCGGAGCGGGAGCCGGGGCCGGGGCCGGGGCAGGTTCAGGCGCGGGAGCAGGCACAGGAGCAGGTGCAGGTGCGGGCGTGGGAGCAGCCGCCCCCGGCATCGTCAGCACCATCCCCGGCACCACCACGTCCGGATCGGTCAGCCGCTCCCCGTCCGGCGCCTGGACGCCCTGGTTCGCCTCGAAGAGCTTCGGCCAGGCCTCGGCGTCCCCCAACTCCCGTTCGGCGATGGCCGACAGGCTGTCCCCGGCGGCCACCGTGACGGTACCGCGCCCGGCGTTCCCGTCGGTGCCCGTCCCCGGCGCGCTCGGTGCACTCGGCACGGGCGCGGGCGCGGGAGCGCTCTTGGCCTCGTCGGCCTTGGCGTCGCCCGGCATCAGCAGCTCCCAGCCGGGCTGGATGGGCCGTTCGGCGTCGAAGCGTACTCCCGAACCACCCATCGTCCGGCCGTCGTTGAGCTTGGCGATCTCCACCCACCGCTCCCCCGAGCCAAGTTGGCGCTCGGCGATGGACCAGAGGCTGTCGGCCGGTCGGCTGTCCCGGACGGTGTAGCTGGGCTGCTGGTCGGCGGCGGGCGCGAGCGCCGGCGCGGCCTGGGCCGCGGGCAGCGCGGCCCGCTGCACGCCGACGGCCGGCTGGGCCTGGGCCACGGCCGGCGCCCGGTCGGGGGCGGCGGCGAAGGCCGAACCGGCCACCGGCAGCAGGGCGATCACCGAGCCGACCAGGCCGGCCGCGACCCGCTGGCTCCAGCCGAACGCCGGGATCCGCCGGGCGATCCGCCCGCGCAGCTGGGCCGGGATCTCCAGCAGCACCGAGAACGCGAAGCAGAGCCAGCCCAGCCAGCCGACCACGACCAGCAACCAGAGGAAGAGCCGGCCGTCGTCGGGACTGGTCAGCAGTTGCCCGACGCCGTCCGGCGCCACCTCGCCCATCGCGGCGACCGCCCCGGTGCCGTACAGCAGCAGCGCGGGTACGCCGACCAGCAGGACGAGCAGCGCGACCAGCGCGGCGACGGCGGTGAGCAGGGCGCCGCCCCGGCCGCCGCGGCGCGGTGGCAGCGGGGCCGGCCGGCGGCGGGCTCCCGCCGAGGCTGGCACCCCCCGGGCCGGGCGTCCGGCGCGGGCTTGGTCCTTGGCACGTGGCGCGACCATCAGTCGGTCTCCGCTTTCTCGACTCCGTGGACGAGGGTGGCACTGCCCTTGCCCGTGACCTTCTGTTTGCCGAGCTCGCCCAGCAGCGCCGGCTTGTACTCGGCCTGCACCGTGACGGTGACGGACGAACCGTCGTCCGAGAACGCCACGTCGTGGACGGAGAGGTGGTACAGGGCGAGGTAGCTGTTGGCAGCGTCCTTGACGTAGTCCTGCTTGATCTTGTAGCCCTCGCCCCGGAGCACGGCGGCCTCGTCGAGCTGCTGACCGCCCACCCGGGCCGCCTCCTGGGCGTAGCCGTCGGTGCGCTCGGCGACGCGCAACCGGCCACCGGCGTCCACCACCAGGGCGATGATCAGCACCAGGAACGCCGCACAGATCGCCACGAAGATGGCGATCGCGCCGCGGTCCGACCGCTCACGGCCGCTCCGGCCGGACCACCGGCCGTCGGACCACCGCCGGACGGCCCGGCCGCCCCACCGTTCCCCCCCGGGTATGCGCACCGTCACGCCCCCTCCCGCACCTTCGTCTCCCTGGCGGCCCCACCGGGGACCGCTCCGCCTCGCCCTGCCGTCCCCCGGGAGCTCTCCGCTTGCGTCTCCCCCGCCCGGGCCGTCCCCAATCCCCGCCCGGAAGCCTCGTCGGCCGCGACCCGCCCGCTCGCCCGCGCGCCGCTCCCGTCCGGCGCCGGCGGTCGGCGCTCCCCCGCTCGCCCTCCGTGCCCGCCGGTCGGCCGGAGGGGCCCACCCTCTCGGCACCGGCGCGGCCCCTCGGCCGTCCACCTCACCGGCATCGCCCGGCTCACCCGGCCCGGTACCGGTCGACCACCGAGACGAACCGGCCTCGGAGGCTCTTCGTCCCGGGCATGCCCGGTCCGGGCAGGAGGTCGCTCAGACCCACCTCGCACCGGACCGTCACCTCGACGGTCGCCAGCGTCGCCCCGTGGCTGGTCAGCTCGCCGTGCTTCACCACGGTGTCGCTGTCCCGGCAGATGACGCCCTGCTGCCGCATCGTCTCGGCGGCGGTCTTCTTGACCAGCTCGTCCATCCCGTCCACGCTGCGCGCCAGCGAGGCCGTCCGGGCGGCCGAGCGGGCCGCCGCCTCCACCGTGCCGGCCGCGGTCTGCACCCGCCCGGCGGCGACGGCGACCAGGATCAGCGCGACGACGCCCGGGGCGACGATCGCCGCCTCGATCGCCACACCGCCGGCGTCCCGCCCGCGCGCCGACCGCCGGCGCGCCACCCGGCCGCCCCACCCGGTGGACCGGGCCGGACGTTCGGCCCGCCTCACGGCGCCGCCCTCGGCGGGACGAAGCGCTCGCGCGGCGCCTCGGCGTGCTGCGTGATGGTCGGCGGGGTGACGCCGGGGATCAGGACCGGCGGGGTGAGTTCCACCGTGACCCGGATCAGCACCGGTGAACTCCCGTCCGTCCGCACGCGGTAGCCGGGGCCGCCCTGGCGTTGCAGGAAGTCCTCGGCCTGCCGCCTGGCCGCGGCGTCCTTCACCTCGTCGCTCTGGTTCCCCTGCACGCGGCCGGCGTCCACGCCCTCGCGGGCGGCGGTGAGCGCGAGCTGGCGGTTGTACCACCACATCGAGCCCTGGACGACGATCAGGACGAGCAGCAGGACGACCGGGAAGACGATGGCCAGGCTCAGGCTCATCGCTCCTCGGTCGCGGCGGCGACGGGGTCGGTGCGTCAAGGGGTCGCCGCACCGCCCGCACCGGGCAGGTTCGGGTCCTGCTCGACCTTCTTCACGACCTTGTCCTTCAGCGCGTACAGCGCCACCGCGACGGCGCCGGCGACGAAGACCAGCGCGATGATGGCCAGGGCGAGTTCGATGCTGATCGCGCCCCGGTCGCCGCGCGCCTTGGCCGCCTTCAGCCGGCCGACCCGGAACTGGAAGAGCAGCAGGGCGAACTGGACGGGCAGCAGGGTGGGCCGGATCAGCCGGCCTGCCAGGGATTTGAGCTGGTCGGACATCGGAGGACTCCCGGGGGTTGGTGTGGTGTCAGCTGCTCGCCGGCACGAGGGTCGGTGTCAGGCGAGCATCTGGTGGAGCGCGGGGAAGACGATCAGGGCGGTCATCAGCAGGGTCAGGGCGGCCCCGGGCGCGACCATCCGCTCGCTGTCGGCGTTGGCCCGGGCGAGGTCCTCGGCGAGCAGCTCGCCCCGCAGGCCCTTGGCGCGGGCGCGCAGGGTGTCGTAGACGGCGGCGCCGTCGGTGCCGGACAGCCGCATGATGTCGGCGACGTCCTGCAACGGGGTCAGGCCGAGCTCGGCGGCGAGCGCGTCCAGCCCCGCCCAGGGCGGCAGCCGGTCGGTCGCGGCGCGGTCCAGGGCGTCCCGGATCCGGCGGAAGACGGGGCCGCGGCCGACCGAGGCGGCGCGGCGCAGCGCCTCGGCGGGCCCGAGGTCGGCGGCCCGTTCCAGCGCGACCAGTTCCAGGTAGGCGGCGATGCCGTGCAGGTACTCCGTCCGCGCCTCCTTGGCCTCGCCACGCACGATGGCGTCCGGGACGAACCAGAGCAGCCCGGCGAGCAGCGGCCCGACCACCAGCGGCAGCGCGAACGGCAGCCCCATGTCGAGCAGCACCGCCATCGCCGCCAGATAGGCCGGCAGCACCAGGCCGATCACGGCGAACAGCAGCTTGTGCGCCATGAACCGGGCCGGGGTCCGGCCGATCAGCGACAGCTCGCGCTGCGGAATGCGCACCCCGCGCAGCCCGATCGAGCTCTCACCGATCCGGTCGTACCAGCTCGGCCGCTCGTCCGGATCGGGCGCCCGGTCCGCGGGCGTGCGGTGCAACCGGTCCAGGGCCTGGCTCAGGTCGGGCGGTGCGGGCCGGAGTTCGGAGATCAGCAGGGCGACGCCGCCGGCCGCGACCGCGCCGGCCAGCACGGACCAGGGAGAGATCACCGGACCTCCCCGAGGAGTCGCTGGTCGTCACCGGTGTCCTGCGGCTCGCCGCCGGCCGGCCGGCCGGTGCCGCGCCGCCGGCCGCCGCTGCGGCTGCGCCGGTCGGCCACCAGCAGGCGCGGCACCGGCGGGTGCGCGGCGAGCGCGCGCATCCAGGCGATGATCGCCACGAAGAGCGCGGCGACCACGGCGAGCACGATCTGGCCCAGCGCGGTGCTGTAGGGCCTGGTGTAGTCGGTGTTGAACGAGCCGATCACGACGACCAGCACGATGATGCCGACCAGCCAGCGGATGGTGGTGCGGTGCTTGGCCCGGTCGGCCTCGATCGCCCGGCGCTGGCGGACCTCCTCGCGGACCGAGTCGGCCATGTCCGCGAGCGCCCGGGCCAGGCCGGGGCCGCTGTCCCCGGCACGCAGCAGCAGTGCGGCGAGCACCTTGTCGGCGGTGGCGTCGGCGAGGCTGTCGGCGAAGGCGCGCAGGGCCTCCTCCGGCCGCCAGCGGGCCTGCAGCCGGGCGGCCAGCTCGCCGATCTCGTCCTCC
This sequence comes from Kitasatospora sp. NPDC050463, assembly GCF_040655255.1. NCBI lineage: Bacteria > Bacillati > Actinomycetota > Actinomycetes > Kitasatosporales > Streptomycetaceae > Kitasatospora > Kitasatospora sp. NPDC050463. The sequence continues at coordinate 41,501 of NZ_JBFAJO010000014.1, read as the reverse complement.
AGGGCGGCGGGCGCGGTGCGGCGGCTGGTGACGATCGCCTGGTTGAGGCCGACGCCCAGCAGCAGCACGTCGGCGATGCGCTGGGTCCACTCGGAGAGCGCTTCCAGCCGTTCGATCCGGTGGGTGTCCGAGCGGGTGGTGTCGAAGAGCCAGGGCAGGCCGAAGACGGCCAGCGGCACCAGCAGGGCGGTGAGCGGGATGCCGGTGAACAGCCAGCCCAGCGGCGCGGCGATCAGTGCGACCGGCAGCTGGATCCGGCGCAGGCGCACCGTCCGGGCGGAGGCGGCGCCCGGCCCGCCGTACCAGAACACCTGTCCGCGAGCGGCCAGCGGGCCGAGGCCGGACCGGCCGTCCTCCGCCGGGTCCCCGGTCTCCTCGCTGCCGCGGGCCCAGGCCACCAGGGTCACCAGGCCGGCCGTGACCAGCAGGCCGCAGAGGACGAAGAGCAGCGTCATCGCGCCCCACCGCCGATCCGCAACTGCAGCGGCCGGCCCCAGCTGCCGTACCGCGAGCCGAGCAGCGCGGCGTCGAAACCGGCCCGGCGCAGGTCGTCCAGGCAGTTCGGCGGGGTGTGCGGGACGGCGCGCGGCTCGCCGAGTTCGGGGCGCGGGCCGAACACGGTGTTCAGCGCGGGCCGGCCGGTCTCCCCGAGGCCGGCGACCTCCAGGACGTGCGAGACGAAGCGGTGGCGCCGGCCGCCGAGGGCCGTCTCGTCGACCATCGAGACGTGCACGATGAGGTCCACGGCGTTGGCGGTGAGCCGGTAGGCGAGCGTGTCGGTCATGTGCGAGCCGTACTCCAGGCAGAGTTCGGCGATCCGGTCGACGACCATGTGCGGGCCGCGGGCGTGCAGGGTGCACATCGAGCCGCCCTCGCCGTTGGTCATCACGCGCAGCATCGGGACGACCTCGCCGGAGCGGACCTCGCCGACGATGATCCGGGAGAGCGTCATCCGCAGTGCGGCGGGGATGAGGTCGCCGATGCTCAACTCGCCCGCCGGACGGCCCTCGACGCGCTCGCCGTTGCCCTCCCGCGCCTCCATCGGGACGACCTGGCGCAGGTGCCCGAGGGTGTGCAGCCAGAGCTCGAACTCCGACTCCAGGGTGCCGATCCGCTCGTCCGGCGGGATCTCGGCGGCCATCGCGCGCAGCAGGCTGGTCTTGCCGACGCCCTGCGTGCCGGTGATCATCACGTTCTTCCGGGCCCGGATCGCCGCGGCCAGGAAGGCGGCCAGGGTGGTGTCCAGGGTGCCGAGTTGGACCATCTCGGGCAGCGTCGCCGAGGCCACCCGGTGGCGGCGGATCGCGACGTACGGGCGCGGGGTCACCTCGGTGAGCGCCTGGAGGCGCATCCCGCCCTCCAGCCGGAGCGCGAGGGTCGGGCTGGCGGTGGAGAGGCTGCGCTCGCCACCGCCGTGCTGGCGGGCGAGGTCCTGGAGCAGCTCGATCAGCTCGGCGTCGCTGTCGGCCACCGGCGGGACCTGGCGCAGGGGTTGGTGGACCCGGGAGATCCAGACGTCGTCGCAGCCGTTGATCAGGATGTTCTCGATGTCCGGGTCGTCCAGGTAGGGCTGGAGCCGCCCGGCCCGGAAGAGCAGGTCGAAGACAGCCTCGGCGAGCGCGCGGTCCTGCTCGCGGGTCGGCGGGATGCCGTGGGTCTGCGCGTACGCGTCGGACCAGCGGGCGACCGCCTCCTCGATCAGGGCCCGCCCGCGCTGGCGGCGGGTGGCGCGGTCCGGCTCGACGCCGGAGGTCGCGGTCAACCGGGCGATCTGCTGGTGCAGTTCGGCCGCCACCTGGCGCTTCAGCTCACGCGCGACCTGCGGGTCGACGGCCGGCCGGGTGCCGGCGCCGCGCAGGTCGAGCGCGGGCAGCTGGGAGGGGACGGCGGTGGGGGTCGCGGCGCCGCCCTGGTCCGCGCCCGGCCGGGGCGCGACGGGCGCGACCGGGCCGACCGGGCCGGGGGTCACCGGCCCCGGCTGGGGCGCCTGTTGGGGCGCCGTCCAGGGCAGTGCGGCCGGGTCGGCCGCCGGATGCTGGTGCAGGGGGCTACCGCGCACGGAGCACCTCCCCGTAGGCGATGTGGGACTCCGGACCGGCGGGCGGCTGCTGCGGTCCCTGGGCGGAGGGCGGCTGCGGCTGCCCGTAGGGCCCGGCCTGCTCCGGCGGGACCTGGCCGTACCGCGCCGAATCGCCGTACTGTGCCTGGTCGTACTGTGCCGACCCGCCGTACTGCGCCTGCCCGTACTGCGCCTGGCCGTACTGCTCCGACCCGCCGTACTGCGCCTGCCCGTACTGCGCCTGGCCGTACTGCTCCGACCCGCCGTACTGCGCCTGCCCGTACTGCTCCGGCCCGTACTGCTCCGGCCCGCCGGACTGCGCCGAGGCGTCGGACTGCGGCGACGGCCCCTGCTGCTGCGGGTGGACGTGCGCCGGGAACGGTGCGGGCGCGGCCGGCTGCGGTGCCAACCCGGCCAGCGGGGCCACCGGACCGGTGGTGATCACCGGAGCCGGCGGCACCGCCCCGTACGGCGGGGGCGCCGGCGCGTACCCGAGCTCCTGCCCCTCCCCCTCCGGAGCGGGCCCCGGCCCGACCTGGGCAGGCGCCGCCGAGGGCGCCAGCCGCTGCCGGCGGCGGCGCACCAGCGACTGCATCTCGTCCGCCGCCGACCGGGCGGTCCGCATCAGCTCGGAACGGATGAACCGCCGGTCGGTGACGTCGCCGCCGTCCGAGAGGACTCGCGCGGTGCGGGCCGCGTACGGCAGCAGGCCGAGCACCGGCAGACCGTACTCGCGCGAGACCTCCGCGCCCGAGTACGGGCCCTCGGTGACCAGCAGCAGCCCCAGCGCGTCGGCCCCGGTGCCGGCGGTCGCGAGGTCCTCCGCCAGCGCGGACAGCCGCGGCCGGGCCGCGCTCAGCCCGCGCAGGGTGGTCCGCACGGTCATCGCCACCACGTCCGCCCGGCGGGCCAGGACGGCGCTCGCCCCACCGGCCCCGGAGCGCCCGAGGTCCAGGATGACGTCGTAGCCCTGCGGTTCCAGCCCGTGCAGCACCTCCATCAGCGGCTCCCAGGTGTAGGCGAGCCCGGGGGCCTGGGTCGGGTCGGTCAGGCCGGGCAGCAGCAGCCGCTCGGCGTTGCCTTCCGGCGAGAGGTCGATCAGCTGCTCCCAGAGCGTCTGGGCGAGCAGCCCGCGCCGGTCCGCGACCGCCAGGTTGCGCAGCCCGTAGACCGCTTCGACCCGGCCCTCCAGGGCGCCGGCCAGGACGGCGCCGCCGTCCGGGTCGCACTCCACCAGGACGATCCGGCGCCCGGGCGGGAGCGGCCAGGCCAGCAGCAGCGCCAGGGCCGTCGTGGTCGCGCCCGGCGCCCCCGGGCCGCCGACCACCGCGATCACCGCCATCTCAGCCCCCACCCGCCCCGGACGGCGCGGCGGAGCCTGCCGACGCGGTGGGAGCGGTCGGCGCCGCGGTGCCCGAGGGTGCCCCCGACGGGGCGGCCGTCCCGGACGGCGTGGGTGCGCCGCCCGCCGCGCCGCGCGGCGCCAGCACCACCTGGATCCGCCCGCTCGCGACCCACGAGGCCAGCCGGGGGGCGTCGGCCGCGGCCACCGCCACGTCCACTACCTGGCTGCCGTCGGTGTCCACCCGGCCGACCGTGACGACGAGTGCGGACAGCGACTCCGGCCGGCCGCTGTCGGGCGTGTAGACCACGACGATCGACACGCCGGGCTGCAGCCGGGCCGCCGGCAGCTGGGTGCGCTTGGCCGACACGCCCACCACCAACTGGCCCGGTTGGACGGCCAGGTTCGGGGCGACGTCGGCGCTCAGCAGCAGCGCGCCGCGCCTGAGGTCGGTGGTGGCCCGCTGCCCGACCGCCTTCTTGCGGTCCTCGGCCGACAGCGGTTTCAGCGCCGGGTCGGTGGCGATCCGGGCCACCACCAGGTCGGCGTCGGTCACCACCTGTCCGAACGGCACGTCACGGGCCAGTGCCAGCACGGCGACCCGCTGGCCGGTGCTGTTGTAGAGCACCGCGCCGCCCAGCCCGCCGGCGGCTATCAGGGCCACCGCCATGGCCAGCACGGCCGGCCGTCGGCGTCGTGCCCGCAGGTTCCGCCCGGGGGCGTGCGGCGCGCCGCGCCCCTGCTCCGGCACCGCCACGGACACCGCCGCGGCCCCGGTCCCGGCCGCGCCGGACCCAGGCGTCGCAAATGTACGGTTCTCCACCGGGTTCCGGCCTTCCCACGTCGTTCGGACACGTTCTGCGCTCAGGTTGTGCGTTCTCGTTGATGCGTTGATGCGTTGATGCGTGCGCGTTGCCACGAGCGGGTTGACGCGCGTTCGCGGGTGCGCGGCGGGAGGGTGCTCCCGCCGCACGCCCGTCAGTTGAGGACCTGCACCTCGCCCACCCTGAGCTCCAGCGGAGTGAAGGTGAGCGGGACATTGATCGGATCGACCTTCTGGGTGCTGCCGGTGACGGTCACCACGCCCACCCAGTTGGCCTTGACGCTCCCCACGAAGGTGCCGTCGGGCTTGCCGGCCGAGCCGGTCGTGAACTCGTGGCCGCAGGTGGGCGACTTCGCGGAGCCGTACTTCGCCTCGTAGGGCGTGCCGGCCGCGGCACCCTCCCTGGCGCAGGTCTCCGGCCGGCCGTCCCCGAGGTCCCACACCACGGACTGCAGGTGCGGGGTGACGGTGATCGTGATGCCGCCGCCGCTCACCGACTTCGGCGCCGGCGCCTTGGCGTTCTCCAGCCAGAGCCAGACCGGCAGCCCGACCACGGCCGTGCCCTTGGGCGCGACGCCCGGCTCGGGGAACGGCAGGACGATGCTGTCCATGATCTTGCGGGCCTCCGCCACCGGGTTGAGCGGCGGCGGCCCGGCGGGAGCCTGGGCGAAGAACTTCGGCGCGGCCGTGCCGATGGAGCCGTCGGTGAAGCGGCAGGTCTCGGCGTAGACCGTGCCCTCCGAAGGCTGGTGACCGCCCCAGGCCGGCGAACCCGCCTCGGGCTGCGGGCTCAGCTCGCGGTAGTAGCAGCCGGTCGAGCTGCTGAACCAGCCGAGCTCCGGGTCGTGGCAGGGCCACTCCTGCCCGTTCCAACTGCACAGCTGCGGACCGCTGGAGCTCCCGCCACCGCCCGACCCGCCACCGCCCGGGGACGGCGTGCCGCCGGGCGTGGTGTGCTCCTCGCAGATGACGTTCACCTGGCAGTGCGTGACGCCCCCGCCGATCGGTGGTTCGTCCGCCATCGCGGGCGCGGCCGGGGATAACAGCAATCCCGCGACCAACAGCACGCGGATCACGAATCGCCGTACCGGTTTCAGCATGTTCGGTCCACCTCCCGCTTGAACTCGTGGATCAGCCAACGCGCTTGGAACTGTCGCAGGGAAACGGTCGCGATGTACCGGGTGAACCGCCGCGGTGGATCCTTTACGGCGCGGGTGGTGGCATCGGCCTGGTGCCAGTCGGTCACATCGAGGCAGTCCTCGATGACGGCGGTCTGCGGGTCCGCCTTCAGATCGACGGTCTTCACCACGGGTGAATTCCGCGGGCTGCCGATCATCACCAGTTTGGCGTCATGGAGCTGACGGAGATTTACGAGGGCGTCGCCCAGCGCCTTCCCGGAGGAGTAGGTCTCGAACGGGGAGCCGTCCGAATCGGTCCGGCCGAACTCCGTCACCTGGGTCTGCCACCAGTCCTGATAGGTGCTCAGCGCCAGGCGGCCGACGGCGCCCTCGGGTCCGTCGGTCGGCGCGATCCCGACGTTTGCGGAACCACCCGAAGGAGTTACCGGGTTCACTCCCGCACCAGTGGGCACTGCCGTCCCGAGACGATCGACGGAACCGGCGCCACCACTGCTCGCACAAGCGCTCAGAAGCATCGCCAAAACCAGCCCAGCGACCCCAACCGCCCCAGGGCGCAATACATTTCCGCGCCGCCGCATCGCCCCACCTCGTCGCGACCGACCCCATCCGTGGTCTGTGGTCGCCAGAAGAATTCCGCTGCCCCGCCGGTGTTGCCGCGAGAGCATCGATTCTTCGCCAACCCGCCCCTTCACGGCAACACCCCGGGCCACCTGACCTTACGCGGAAGGAGGATCCGTCGGGGCACTTTCGCGCCACAGGACGGCCAACAGTTCTTCGGAAAGCGACAATCCGGCCAATGCGCCCCGGACCGCGGCCCGATTGCGCATCAACAGGCGCCCGCCCTGCGGCGGTACGAGCAGGCGCGCGCCCGGCGCACCGGCCGGATCACCGCCGTCGAGCAGGCCGGCGACGGCCGGCTGGAGGTCGAGCGGGGCGACGGCGGCCGGCGCTCCGGGCAGCCCCTGACCGAGCACGGTGGTCAGGGCCCGGCTGAACGACCCCTCACCGCCCGGCAGTACGGCGTCCCGCCCGCGTCTGCCGGGGGTGTAGCGGCCGATCCGGCCCCAGAGCGGGACGCGCGGGTAGCTGAGCAGCTCGCCGGCGCCGTCCTCGCCGCCACCGCGTTCGAGCGCCGCCCAGGTGTCGCGGTCCACGACGGCGTCGACCAGCAGCAGCGCCTCCTCCTGGTCACCGTGGACCATCGCGCTGACCACCCAGTCCCAGGCGAGCCCGCGCCGGTACGCGTTGTCGGCGGTACTGCCGCCGGTGACCAGGGCCAGCCGCCGGCCGCGCGGGTCCGCCACCAGCTGGCCGACCAGGCAGACCAGCAGCCACCGGCCCGGCCGCCCGGCCGCCTCCCGCACCGCCGTGAGCATGGTGTTGGCGTCCGCGCCCGGCTCCACCACGGCGACCCGGCAGCCGCCCGAGCCGGCGTCGAAGCACATGCCGGGCAGGACGTCGGCGAGCAGCCGGGCGCCGTCCGCCGCGTGCGCCGAACCGCCGAAGCCGCGGTCCGGCCCGCCGTCCGCCCCGATCACCACAAGGTCGACCCCACTGACCACCCGCACCGCCCCCTCCTCGCCGGCCCCGGGATCCCGGAACCGCCCGCCGCGCCTGCGTACCGCCGCGCCCCTGCCCTGACCTGCCTTGCCCTGCCCTGCCCTGTGCTGCGCTGCCCTGCCTGCCCTGCCCTGCCGTGCCCCGTGACCTGCCCCGCACCCCGGCCGTCCCGGAGCCGGGCCGCGCGGACCCCCGGTACCGCCCGTGCCGGCGGCACGTTCCACCGCGCCGCCCGACAAGCTACCGCCCCGGGCCCCGCCGACGGGGCTCCCGGCCCGGCTGCTCCAGGACCATGGGCCCTATCGGCCGCGCACCGGCGGGGGGACGATCGGAGCCATGGATCGTGACGACCGGGCGGAGACCCTGTGCGAGGCCGAGTGCCTGCGGCTGCTCAGCACCGTGCCCGTCGGACGCGTGGTGTACACCGAGCACGCGCTGCCCGCCGTCCTGCCGGTCTCCTTCGACGTCACCGCGGACGGGCGCCTGCTGCTGGCGGTGCGCCGGAGCAGCAGCACCGCGCGCGGGCTGGACGGCACCGTCGTCGCCTTCCAGGCCGACCAGCTGGACCCGCTCACCCGGACCGGCTGGAGCGTCCTGGTCCACGGCCGGGCGGAGGTGGTGCGCGAGCCGGAACTGGTCCGCCGGGCGCTGCGCACCGGACTGCGCCCCTGGGTCGGCGATCCGGACCCGATGTTCGTCGCCGTGGTGCCGGAGCTGGTCGGCGGCCGCCGACTGCTGCCCGCCGGCCGCCGTGCAGCGCTCCTGACCGCCGCGGCCGGCGGACCACCCCCTGGCAGGTGACCGGCCGGTAGGCATACTCTCCCCCGAGTTCCCACCCCCGCCTGCCACCAGGAGCGCACCGTGACGACCTTCGCCTCCCTCGCCGACCTGACCGCCGCCGTCGGCACCGAGCTCGGCACCAGCCGGTGGCACACCGTCGATCAGGAGCGGATCGACCTGTTCGCCGAGGCCACCGGCGACCACCAGTGGATCCACGTGGACCCGGAGCGGGCGAAGGAGAGCCGGTTCGGCTCGACCATCGCGCACGGCTACCTCACGCTGTCGATGATCCCGGTGCTGGCCAAGGAGTGTTACAGCGTCGAGGGCGTCCGGATGGCGCTGAACTACGGCTCGGAGAAGGTGCGCTTCCCGGCTCCCGTGCCGGTCGGCACGGCGCTGCGGGCCACCGCCGAGCTGGTCTCCGCGACCGAGGTGCCCGGCGGGGTCCAGGCGGTGGTCCGGTTCACCATCACCAGCGCGGCGAGCGAGAAGCCGCACTGCGTCGCGGAGACGATCACCCGCTTCTACGCCTGAGCCCGGCGGGCCGCCCCGGGCACGGCACCCCGGGCCGCCGCCGGGCGTGCCCGCGTGTGCCCTGCCCGCCCCCGGCCGCCCGCAGGCCCGCCCTCGCCGCCTCCGGGCGTGGCCGCGCGCGCCGTTCACCCGGCCCGGTCGGCCCGACGTACGCCGAACGGCACGCGCCGGGCCGTCCACCGGGTCCGGACAGCCCAGTACGAGTAACCTCCGACGAGATGGTTGTCGTACCGCCTAGGTCTCGCCGCCGTGGGTACGCGCCCCGGCATGCCCGGTAGCCGTAGCCGTCCTTGGAGGTGCCGTGCCCCGCCCCGTCCCGTGGTTCTCCCGCATCGCCGGTCTGGCCTCGCAGTTCTCCACTCCCACCGCGACCGGAACGACCCCGGGCCTGGCCGGACTGCCCCGCGCGGCCTGGCACCGGGTCCGGACGGACGCCTTCGGCGCCGACCCCCGGGGCGAGCGGCTGGCGCGGATCCACCACTCGCCGCAGTTCGCCGACGGCGCCTTCCGCAACCCGCTGCCGACCCGCCGGCTGGTCTACGAGCGCAGCCCGCTGGAGATCACCCGCGCCCAGCTCGCCGCCGACAAGATCCGCCGGATGCCCACCGCCGCCGTGCCGCTGCACCGGCTGCTCCCGGTCGACCTGGCCCGGCCCGCCGCCTCCGGGCTGCGGCTGACCTGGCTCGGCCACGCCACCGTGCTGGCCGAGATCGGCGGCCGCCGGGTGCTCTTCGACCCGGTCTGGGGCGAGCGCTGCTCACCGTTCGGCTGGACCGGCCCCAAGCGGCTGCACCCGGTGCCGCTGCCGCTCGCCGAACTCGGCCCGGTGGACGTCGTGGTGGTCTCGCACGACCACTACGACCACCTGGAGATGGCCGCGGTCCGCGCGCTGACCGCCACCGGGGCGGTCTTCGCCGTCCCGCTCGGGGTCGGCGCGCACCTGGAGCACTGGGGCGTGCCCGCCGACCGGATCGTGGAGCTGGACTGGTGGGAGTCGGCCGAGGTCGCCGGCCTGACCCTGACCGCCACCCCGGCCCGGCACTACTGCAGCCGCGGTCCGCGCACCAGCTCGCTGTTCCTCTGGGCGTCCTGGGTGGTGTCCGGCGGCGGACACCGGCTCTTCCACAGCGGCGACACCGGCTACTTCCCCGGATTCGCCGAGATCGGCCGTCGACTCGGCCCCTTCGACGCGACGATGATGCAGGTCGGCGCGTACAGCGACTTCTGGCCCGAGGTGCACATGACGCCCGAGGAGGGCGTCCGGGCCCATCTCGACCTCGGTGGCGAGCTCCTGCTGCCGATCCACTGGTGCACCTTCAACCTGGCGCCGCACCCGTGGGAGGAGCCCGCCGAACGGGTGGTGGCCGCGGCCCAGGCGCTCGGCGCCCGGCTGGCGGTACCCCGCCCCGGCAAACCCTTCGAGCCGGTGGAGCCGCCCGCCCTGCGGCTCTGGTGGCGTGCCGTCGCGGCGCTGCCCCAGGGCGGCCGGGAGCTGCTCGTCCCGGACGGTCTGGCCGCCGCGGTCGGCGGCCCGGATCCGGCGGCCGGCGGTCCGGTCCGCCCCAAGGACGCCGCCGAGGACGACGGCGTCACCGTCTGAGCGGACACCGGCCGCGCGCCCGTCCCGCGGCGTCGGCCCCGGTGCGCGGCGGCCCCGGTGCGCGTCGGCGCCGTCAGCCCGCCGCCTCCTGCTTCGCCCGGCGACGGATCATCCGCCAGGCGCCCTGCTGCACCAGCAGCGTCAGCACCCCCGCCAGCACGATCCCCAGCAGGTTCAGCAGCAGCTGCACGCTGGAGCCCCGGAACTGGTCCAGGTCGCCGTAGCCGAGGGCGACCGCCGCGTTGGCGGCCGCCGGCACGGTGGTCACCGAGATCGCCACGCCGACCAGCATCCCGGCCTTGGCCGAGGTCAGCGAGAGCAGGCCGGCGACACCCGCGAGGAACGCCACCACGAAGGAGGTCGCGTCCGGCTGCCAGATGAACGAGGTGTTCGGCCGCACACCGTCGAACCTCACCCGGCTGAACAGCCCGAACTCGTCCATCAGCAGGGAGAACAGGACGGTCATCGCCATCGCGACCGCGAATCCGGCCACCAGGGCGGTCAGCGACCGCAGGGCGGGGCTGGCGCGCCGCTGGACCAGTGCGACGCAGAGCCCGGCCAGCGGCCCGAACTCCGGCCCGACGGCCATCGCGCCGACCACCAGGACCGCACTGTCCAGCACCGCGCCGCAGGCCGCCAGCATGGTCGCGACGGTGAGGAAGGCGAGGTAGACGGCGGTGAGGGTGGACTCCTCGTGGGTGATCTCGGAGACCGCCTCCCAGACCAGCGCGTCGGCCCCCTCCCCCGGCGCGAGCCGCTCGGCCTCGTCGGCGGCGGCCGAGAGGGTCAGCGCGACCTCCTCGGCGCTGATCGCCCCGCGTTCGGTCAGCCCGGTCGCCCGCAGCGTGGCCAGCACCTCGTCGGCCGACTCCCGGGCCACGTCGCAGAGCACCACGTCCCCGGCGGGCCGGACGGCGGCATCCGGCAGCAGCACCACATGGGTCACGCCGACGGAGTCGTCCAGACCGCCGAGGACGGCGTCACGCAGGTCGGGGGGGACGATCAGGCGCAGATGCAGCACGGGTGCTCCGGGCGGGGGTTCGACGGCGACGGGGACGGGCTCACCCTAGGCCCTGCCGCCCCGGTCACTGCGGCCCGCGCCCGGCCGAACCCCCGCCGCCACCGACCCCGGGCCCGCGCCGCCACCGACCCCGACCGCTCGGCCGACCCCGCGGCCGGCCTCACCCGGCCAGGACGTCGCGCAGGGCCCGCGCCTCCTTCACCAGCCGGCTCGCGCCCGGCCCGGCCGCCGCCTCCCCCACCTCGGCGATCGGGCCCCGGGCCGCGCTGCGGCGGGCGCAGTCCGCCGCCACCGCGACCAGATCCGCGGTGCCGCGGACCGGCGCGCCCGGCAGCACGGCCGGCAGCGCGGGCGCCAGCACCGACCAGACCGTGCCGTACGCGCCGGTGGCGGCGGCGACGGCCAGCGCCTGGGCGAGCCGGCTCGGCTTCACCGTGCCCTCGGTGACCAGCACACCCAGCTCGCGGCCGAGCAGCGCGCCGTCGAGGTCGCCGCGGGCGGCGAGGACGAGCAGGGCGTCCACGGCGGCCGTGCGGTCCTCGGGGAAGCGGGCGCCCAGCCCGTACGCCAGCGCCAGGTGCAGCGCCGGTCCGGCCGGGCCGCCGGCCTCGGCGAGGACGGGCACCAGCCCGGCCGCGCCGCGCCGCTCGCGGTCGGCGGAGTCGGCGAACCAGTCCAGCCAGCGGGCGGCCAGCTCCTCCCGGTGGTGCGGCAGGACCGCGGCCCAGTGCGCGGTCGGCTGCCAGAGCCACTCGTTCTGCTGCCGGGCCCGCGCCACGCTGGGCTCGGTGCCCTCCAGCAGGGCCCGGAAGTCGGCGCCCAGCCGCTCGCCCGCCGGGCCCCGCGGACCACCGCCGAGGCCGGGCTGGGCGACGCAGATCCGCTTCAGGTCCTCCCACCAGTGCTCCTGGTGGAGGGCGCGGCTCCCGGTACCCCGGCCTGGCGCGAAGCGCACCCGATCGGAGGGCTGGCCGGGCAGGCCGCCCTCGCGCAGCCAGCGGGCCGTCCAGCGCCCGGCCGGCGAGGTCAGCCGGTCGGCGGCGGCCAGGACGGCCTGGTCGGTGGTCACCGTGAGCCGCAGCAGGGCCGCGTGCAGATCGGCCTCCCCCGGCTCGACGCCCGCCGCCTGATAGCCGGCCAGCCGGTCGACGAGCGTGGCCGCCGCGAGCGCGCCGGTGGCATCGGTGGGGGTGGCGAGCAGCAGCGGCGGCCGGTCGGCCGTGACCCGCTCGGCCGCCTCGGTCAGCCGGGCGGCGAACACGTTGCCGTACCGCGTGTTGTGCTGGCCGCGCAGCGGGGACCGGCCCTTGGCCCGGAAGACGGTGCCCCGCTGGTGCGGGTCGACCTGGCCGGCGACGGCGGCCGCGACGTAGAGGATGTCCCTCGGACCGCAGTCGTGCCATCGGCCGACGCCGTTCCAGGGGTGCACCCGCAGCACCGGCGCCAGTGCCTCGGCGAGTGCCGCGCGGTCGAGACGGGCGTGCCGGACGAGGCCGTCCAGGGTGCGCTCGAAGACCGCGACCCCGGGCCGGTCGGCGGCCAGCAGCGCGGACAGCTCCTCGGCGACCTCGGCCGGCGTGGCGATCGGCTCCGCCAGGGGCGCCGGCGCCGGGGCCGGCGGGAGCAGCTCGCTCCACCCGGTATCCGGGTCGTCGCCCCCGACCGGCGCCCCCAACAGCTCGCCCGCGCGGGCGTGGTGGGCCGGGTTCAGCCCCTCGGCGGCGGACCGCAGCTCGGGCAGGACGGCCTCGCCGGCCGCCTTGAGGTGACGGGCCACCACGGCGAGGGCTCGCTCCTGGAGCGCGGTGTCGGGGTGGCCGAAGGCCTCGGCGGCCGCCAGCACCACCGGTCCGGCGCGCTCGGGCGAGCGCCGCGCCGCCTTGTCCAGCCAGCCCAGCTGGGCCTTCACCAGCTTCTTCTCGGTCCGGAACAGCACCACCGCCGAGGCCTGCGCCAGCACCTCGGGCTCGACCAGCGCGGCGGCGTCCAGCTCGGCGAGCACCTGCTGGGCGTGGCCCGCGACCACCGAGAGCCCGTCCAGCAGCGCGACCAGGCTCCGGACCTGCTTCGCGTACGCGTCCGGGGTGGGCGCCAGCGCCACCAGGACGGCGAGGAACGCCCGCTGGTCGCCGGGCTTGCCACCGCGCACCAGCCGGGCCAGGCAGCGGTCGATCAGGTCGGCGCCGTCCAGCACACCGCACTGCGCCAGCCCGGCCAGCGCGGCGGGCCAGGAGTCCCCGGGCCGGTCGGTGCGCCGCTGCTCGAACCGCCAACCGACGTCGGCGAGCTCGAACACCCGGGGCAGCAGCACCGGGGTGAAGGCGTCCTCGCGCAGGCTTTCCAGCAGCGTCCTGGCCCAGCCGTGGCGGCCGTCCCCCGCCGCGAGCTGGTCCAGCCACTCGGTGGTGAAGGCATCGGTGGCCGGCACCGGGCAGCCCGTCCGCCGGACCACCCGCTCGATCAGCGGGTAGAGCTCCCAGCCCCAGCCCGAGCCGCGGCGCTCCGCCAGCCGGGTGACCACCTCGATCTGCCACTCGACCGGCTGGGCCGCGACCACCTCGCCGAGCGCGGGGTGGCGGGCCCAGGAGCGGCCGGTGAAGTCCCGTCCGCCGATCCAGGTGGCGGCGCCGGCCGGCCCGGCGTGGCAGCCGGCCCCGGCCACCAGCAGTGCCCCGAGCCGGGCGTTCGCCGCCTTCGACCACTCGCCCCGGGTCTGCTTGCGCAGCTCCTTGAGCGCCGGCAGGCAGGCCCGGCGCTCGGCCGGACCGAGCGCCGCGACCAGCGCCGGCACCTGCGGTGTCCGTCCCTCGCGCACCGCCTCCAGCAGGTCCTCGACGCCGCTCACGCGCCCGCCCCCGGTCCGCCCAGGGCCCGCTCCCGGACGACGGCGACCGCCAGCGCGTGTTTGCACGGCCCCCGCCCGCCCCGGTACTTGGCCCACCAGAGGCAGGTGCAGCTGACCCGGCCCGCCTCGTCGGTGCGCACCCGCTGGAAGTGGTCGTCCACCGTGACCTCGGCGAGGGCACCGCCCGCCGCCAGCCGTACCGCACCCGCCGCGACCAGCGCGTGCGCGGCCCGCAGCCGCGGGTTCCGCGCCTCGGCGCGGTCGGCGTCGTACGGCAGCTGACGGTGGAAGTACGCGGCCTCGGCGGTGTCGTAGCCGATCTGCCCGGCGGTGCCGAGCCTGGTGAGCGCGGCCCGGACGCGGGCCGGGGTGAGCCCGGACTGCTCGGCCAGCTCGGCGACGTCGATCCGCGGCTCCCAGGCCAGCAGCACCGCGACCAGTTCGGCGTCCTGCTCGGCGGTGCCGGTGGCCAGTGCGCCGAGGACCCCGCCCTCACCCGAGAAGCCCCGCGAGGCGTCGGGCGACAGGGTGAGCGTCAGGCGCATGCCGGGCAGCACCACCTCCCAGGCCGAGGCCGCCGGGCCGTCGCCCGCCACCGGGCCGTACACCCGCAGGGCCAGCGCGTGCCGCAGCACCCGCTGGAGCGCCGCCAGCCGCTCCGGGCCGGGCAGGCAGACCGCGCCGGGGACGGGGCGAGTGGTCGGGCGCAGCGTCCGGCCGGCCGGCACGACCCACCCGGCGGCGGCCCGGGCCCGGCCGCCGCCGCGCGGCAGCGAGCGCAGGAAGCGGACCGCCTCGGCGGCGGGGAGTTCGGCGCGCAGGTCGAAGGAGGCGGCCGTCACCTGGGTCTCGGCGAAGCCGCGCACCCACCGCTCGGGCAGCGGGACCTTCTTCTCGACGACCGGCCCGTCGAAGAGGGTGACCTCCAGTGCGTCGGGCCCGACGGCCAGGTGCAGCGGCTCGGCCGGGCCGATCCGGGTGAGCGCCTCCCGCAGCGGGTTGTTGACGTCGACGTTGGTGGTGCCGTGGCCGATGTCGTCGCCGTCGAGCCCGTCCCGGAGCACGTCGAGCCGGGCGTAGACGCCGCAGCAGCCGGAGAAGGACTCGAAGCGCAGCCGGTCCCCGTTGGCGGTGACCACCGGGTCGAGCGAGGCGCGCAGCTGCGGCTGGTGGTAGCGGGCGGCGGCGACGTCGGCGACCGCGAGCAGCGCGGCGGCGGCCGGGGCCGGGTCGGTCAGGAAGCCCGCGAAGAAGCGCGGGTTGGCCACCGCCCCGAGCGGCGTGGTGCCGCCGGAGGTCTCCAGGGCGAGATGCGGGCCGTCGGTGCCGTCGAGAACGGCGGACGGGCGCAGATAGGCGTACGCGTGTGCGGCTTGCGTCATGCGGAGCACGCTAGGAGGGGCTACTGACAATCCGTCGGCCGCCGGGCCCGCCGAAGCCGGTACTGGAACAGGTTCTACCGCACACCCTCCCCGGTCGGGTTACCCAGGTCACACCGCCGGACGGCGGCTTCTGCCACTATGTCCCTGTGACAGACCTGACCGAGAAGGAGAGACGGGCCGTCGACACCGCCGGCTCGTTCGCCGAGCTGCTGCGGATCGAGCGGCTGGACGAGAACACGTTCCGGGGCCGCTGCCACGCCGGGGCCCCGATGCGCGCCTTCGGCGGCCAGGTGGCCGCGCAGGCACTGACGGCCGCCGGGCACACCGTCGACGACGGCCGCGACGTGCACTCCCTGCACAGCTACTTCCTGCTCCCCGGCGACCCGGCCCGCCCGATCCGCTACGAGGTCGACCGGGTCCGCCAGGGCATGTCCTACGCCACCCGCCGGGTGACCGCCGTCCAGGGCAGCGAGGCGATCTTCACGCTCTCCGCCTCCTTCAAGCGGCCCGAGCCCGCCGCCGACCGCCACCGGGAGATGCCGCCCCTGCCCGGCCCCGAGGAGCTGCCGGACGCGCTGGCCGGCTGGGACGCGGCGGCCCGCGCCGAGCTGACCCGCACGGGCGGCTTCGGCTCGCTGGACCTGCGGTTCGTCCCCGCGGACGCACCCGGGGTGCCGCCGGCCGTCCCGGGCATGCCGCAGCAGTTCGTCTGGCTGCGCACCGCCTCCCCGCTGCCCGCCGGGGACCGGCTGCTGCACGTCTGCGCGCTCACCTACCTCTCGGACCTCACACTGGCCTCGACGGCCGGGCTGCACGTCCAGCCGAACTTCTTCCAGCGCACCGAGCCGCCCCGGCTGATCATGGCCTCGCTGGACCACGCGATGTGGTTCCACCGCCCGTTCCGGGCCGACGAGTGGCTGCTGTTCGCCCAGCGCAGCCCCTCCTCCTCGGACGGCCGGGGGTTGTCGCTCGGCGAGTTCTACGACCGCGGCGGCCGGCTGGTCGCGTCCGCCGTCCAGGAGGCCCTGATCCGCGACCGGTCGCCCCGGCCGCACTGACCGGCTCCGGGCCCCGCGCGCGTTCGCCCGGGGGCGCCGGCCGGTGGACGCCGGGCGAAGGCGGGGCGACCGGTCGGCGTCATACTCCTGAGCGGTCCCGAGCCGTATCATGGTGCGGGTGACCAAGGTTGACCTGTCACCACGACCGGTGGAGGCGATGTCTCCACGTCAGCTCGAACGCCGCGAGTCCCTGATCGCGGCCGCGCTCGCCCTGGTGAACGAGATCGGTGTCGAGCGGCTGCAGATGAAGCAGGTCTGCGAGCGGTCCGGAGTCGCCCTGGGGACGGCGTACCGCTACTTCTCCTCCAAGGACCACCTGTTGGCCGCGGCCATCGCCGAGTGGCACCGGCTGTTGCTGGCCGACCTGGTGGCGGAGCTACGGGGGCCGCGGGCCGGGCTGGGGGCCACCGACCGGGTGGTGCGTTTCGTGCGCGGAGGCATGCGCGCCTACCAGCGCCAGCCCGAACTGGCCCGGCTCCGGGTGGCCGTCGCCGCCTCCACCGACCCATTCGCCAGCGAGGCGCTGCAGGGCATGGCCCGGGCCGACAGCACCGCGCTCCAGGCGGTGATGGCCGAGGTGCCGGCCGCCGCCAGCGATCTGGTGCGGCACATCGTCGGCCACGCCTGGCAGGGCGAGCTGACCGCGTGGGTGACCGGGCGCACCACGCTCGGCGACGCCCGGCGGCGGCTGGAGGACGTGGTGCGGCTGGTGCTGACCCCGTACGAGACGCCGTACCCGGCCCCGTACGAGGTCCGGCCCACCGTCTGAGGCACCTCGGGCCCCGCCGTCGCCGGGCGTCGCCGAGCGTGGTGCGCCCGGTCACCCGCACGGTCGCGCACGGCCGTCCCGGGCCGGGTGGCGCCGTGGCGGTCGGGCGTGCGCGCCCGCGCCGACCGGTTGCCACGGCCACTGGACACCACCCGCCCGGGTGAGCCGGGCCGGAACGGCTCCGCCCGACCGGCCGCCCCACCCCCGTCCGGGGTGGGGCGGGCCCCGGACCCACGGGCCCTGTCGGCACGAACCGACGCCCAGCCCCCATCCGGACTTCACCCGCGCGTAGCGCTCGTTCACGCCGCACTGGAACGCTCTCTGACATGAACGCCAACCCTCCGGCGACCCTCCAGGAACCGCGCTTCCCGCTCCCCCAGCGCCACCGCCGCTTCCTGGCCTGTGCCGCCGTCCTCGCCTCCGTCGCCCTCGGCGCCCTGGGCGTGGGAGCCACCGTCGAAACCGTCCAGCACGGCCCCCTCACGACGGCCACCGCCAGACGGTGACGTGACCGGCGCCACACCGACCGGCTGAACGTCGCCCTGTCGATGACCTCGACTTCGCGGGCCCGCCCCGAGGCGCACACCGCCTCCGGCCGTCAGGCCCGCTGCTCCGCCCGGGGACCGGCCGGCCCGGGGACGGCCACCGGACCCTCCCGGCGGGAGTGCCGGCCCGTCCCGGGGGCCGGGCGCAGGTTGGGAGCGGGCGCGTAGCGGGCGGCGGGGGCGCGGAGCAGCCAGCCCGGCGGGCGGGTGCCACGGGGGGTGGGGGCGATCAGGCCCATCCGGTGCAGCAGGTCGAGGGCCTCGCGGCGCAGCGCGGTGCGGTCGGCGAGGTAGTCGCGCCGCCAGCCGGCCGGGAGACCGTACTCGTCCGCGATGTCCCCGAGGACGCCGTCGATCAGCGCGTCCGGGATCGGGACGTCCGCGCCGGTGACCTCGCCCGGCAGCGGGCGGACCTCCTCGACCAGGCGCTCGACCAGCAGCAGGGCGGCCTGGGCGAGGGTGCCCGTCCCGGGCAGGGCGAGGTCGGTGAGCTCGTCGGCGGGGTCGAGCAGGGCGACACCCTCCGCCCGCAGTTCGACCTCCAGGCCGAGGAACTCGGCGAGCGCGGCCGGGCCGGTCCGGCGGTGGAGGTCGAGCCAGTCGCGCTGCTCCCGGGGCAGGTCGACGGCGAGCACGGCCGGGGTCTCGGCGAGGCGGCGGCGGACGGCGGTGCCGGGCTCGGCCTCGGCGGCGCGGTGGATCAGGTCGGCTGCGTCACCGGCCAGGCCGGGCGGCCCGGCGGGGACGGCGCGGGCGAGGTCCCGGTCCACCGTCAGGACGACGCCCTCCTCGGTCCGGTCGGCGGGTATCCCGCCGAGCACCTGCCAGTCGGCCAGCGCGGCGAGGGCCATGGCGAGGTCGGCGGGCGCGGCGGCCGGACCGGGGGTGGCGTCCCGCATCGCCGCCAGCAGGCGGCCGAGCGGGAGGTGCTCGGGGGCGTCCACCAGCAGGGCCAGCGCGAGGGCGAGCTGGGTGTACCCGCCGGGGGTGAACGGGGCGCCGGTGCCGGGGTGTTCGAGGCGGCGGGCGGCGCCGGGGCCCAGCCCGGCCTTGCAGAGGCGGGCGTGCCAGGGGCCGACCACCAGCCGGTAGCCCAGCAGGGTGTCGAACTGGCCGGTCAGCCAGTCGCGGTGACGCCGGATCAGCGGGAACCCGTCGGCGTGCGGCCCGGAGGCCGTGACCAGCGGGTGGGCGAGCAGCAGGCGGGCGGCGATCCGGCGCTCGGCGGCGGCGGAACGATCCTGCGGACCGGCGGCCGAGCGGTCCGGCTCGGGCTTGCGGTGCTTTCCGGGCAGGCCCGGCTTGGCACCTGAGAGGACGACGGGCAGCGACCCCTCGCTCTGCCGGGCCCGCCGCTGGCGGCGCGCCGGCCGCGGCTCGCGCACGCGCAGCGCGGCTGGGGCGTGCGCGGTGGGGCCGTGCCACCAGCTGACCACGGTGTCACCCGCCGCGGCCTCCGGGCCGGCCGGCGGCTCGGCGGGGACGCCGAAGTGGCGGGCCGGGTAGAGGCCGAACGAGGCGACACAGAGGTCGTCGGCGGTGACGGGATCGGCCTCGGCGAACCAGTGGGCGAGCCGGAGCAGCCCCGGGTCGGGCGAGAGTGCGACGGCGGCCGCGGCGGACTCCTGGGGAACGTCAGGACCGGCTTCGCGTACGGCGACGACGGCGACGGTGGTGCCCTGCCCCGCCCCGCCCGTGTGCCCGTCCGACGTGCCGCCGGCCACCCGCGTGGTGCCGGCCGCGTCCTCCTGCTGCTCCATGTCGTGGACCAGACTAGACGGTGGGCGCGGCCCCCGGTGGCAGCAACCGGACCTCACGGCGAATTGGCCGGCGCTCCCCCCGCCCCGGCGCACCCCGGCACCGGCCGGCGGCCGCCGCCGGTCGGCCGCCCCCGGGGCTACGCGCGGGTAACCAGCCCTTTCGCCCGACGGTCCCGGTCGCCTAGGGTGCGGACGAACGCCCCCACCCCCCGGAGGAAACCGCCGCATGAGCGTCCGTACGACCACCCGTGCCGTTCTCCGCGGGCGCCTGCGCACCGCCACCGGGCTGCTCACCGGCTTCGCCGCCACCTCGGCGGCCCACCTGGGCGCGATCCTCACCGACACGCCCGTCCTGCGGCACGCCACCAAGCCGGCCCTGATGCCGCTGCTGGCCGCGCACAGCGTCACGGCCGCCACCGCAGCCGGCCGGGAGGCACCGAAGCTGCTGGCGCCCGCGCTGCTGCTCAGCGGCGGCGGGGACGTCCTGCTCCAGCTCGGCGACGACACCGCGTTCCTGGCCGGCATGGGCTCCTTCGCGGCGGCGCACGTCTGCTACGTGACGATGTTCGTCCGGCAGGGGGCGCTGACGGACCGACGGCGGGCGCTGGTGGTGGCGGCCGCGTACGCGACGGCCTGGGCGGTGATGGTGAGCCGGCTCTGGCCGGACCTCGGGAACCTCCAGGCCCCGGTCGCCGGGTACAGCCTGCTGCTCGCCTCGACCGCGGTCACCTCGGCCGGCCTGGGGTGGCGGACCGGCCTGGGCGGGGCACTCTTCCTGCTCTCCGACACCCTGATCGCCACCAAGCTGGCGAAGTGGCGGGAGCTGCCGGGGCATCAGTTCTGGATCATGGCGACGTACATCCTGGCCCAGTACCTGCTGGCCAGCGGCCTCCTGCGCGCCGCGGAGACTCCCCAGGAGGGCCGGGTGGGCCTGGCGTCCGAGGCGTCCCAGGTGTCCACGGGCCCGGGGGGCTCGGTGACCGGGGCCGTGACGGTCTGAGACCTGCCGGTGTAGAGCAGATAGCGCGGCTCCCAGATCGGCCGGTACTTGGCGTTGGCCCGGTACAGCGATTCGATCTGCCACCAGCGCGAGAAGA
>NZ_JBFAJO010000014.1:16377-21177 GCF_040655255.1 Kitasatospora sp. NPDC050463 | reverse complement strand
TGCTGGCTCCGCCGGGCGCTGCCCGCTGTTCCGGGACGCGCCCCCCCCACCGCTGCGTGGACACCAGGCCCCGGAACGCGGGGCCGTCAGGGTGCGACGCTCCGGGGTGCCGGCCTTCAGGCGGACCCGGCGCCGCCGCGCCGCCGCAGCAGCCAGAAGCCGCCGATGCCGCCGACGACCAGTGCCGCGCCGCCCGCCAGCTCGGCGGGGTTGGCCGCGACCGAGCCGCCCAGGCCGGTCTGCACCGCGCCGTGCGGGGCGACCTGCTGGCTGCCCGCGCCGGACTGGCCGAGCGAGCCTGCCCACTCCCCGGCCGCCTTGCCCCACTCGCCCAGGCTCTGGCCGGGCGAGGAGGAGGCTCCGGAGGAGGAGGCCGCGACGGTCGTCACCGTGACGCTGGTCGCGAAGGCGCCGCCGTCGGGGCAGGTGCCGTCGACCTTGCTGTCGCCGCTGGACCTGCTCGCCAGCCGGGCGGAGCCGGTGTGCCGACCGTCCGAGCCCAGGGTGAGGGTGGCCGGGCCGCCCTCGAAGGCGTCGGAACGCGCGGTGATGGTCTTGGCGTCGGGCTTGTCGGACTTCTCACAGGAGACCGTGACCGTCACGGTCTGGCCCGGTGCGGCCTGGGTCGGGCTGACCGTGGCGGCGCCGTCCTTGGCCAGCGCGAGGGGGGCCGTCAGGCCGGTCAGCACCGTCGCGCCGATCAGAGCGGCGGCGGCCGTACGCATGGGGCGCATACCGGAACCTCCGGGATTCTCGGGCGCGGCCGGGGACTCCGAAGTCCACGTGATCGAACAACCACACCCAGTCATTCACCGACGGTAGGCACACCCCCGGCCCCCGGCCACCGCTCTGACCCGTTCGGGCGAGCCCTCGCTACGGGGCGTGACGCCGGAGCCCGGCCGGGCTCCGGCGGGCTCAGAGGTCCAGGTCGACGACGACTGGGGCGTGGTCCGACGTCCCCTTGCCCTTGCGGGCCTCGCGGTCCACGTAGCTGTCCGTGACGGCATCGGCGAAGGGCTTGTTGGCGTAGGTGAGGTCGATCCGCATGCCCCGGTTCTTCGGGAAGGCCAGCTGGCGGTAGTCCCAGTAGGTGTAGGGGCGGTCGTACTTGAGCGGGCGGGGCACGACGTCCTGGAGGCCCGCCTCGCCGAGGGCGGCCAGCGCGGCGCGCTCGGCGGGGGTGACGTGCGTCAGGCCTTCGAAGGCGGCCACGTCGAAGACGTCCTCGTCGGTCGGGGCGATGTTGAAGTCCCCGAGGACGGCGAAGGGGCGCTCACCCGCGGCGTCCTCCAGCGCGGCGCGGCGCAGGGCCTCCAGCCACTCCAGCTTGTAGCGGTAGTGGGCGTGGTCCACCTCGCGGCCGTTGGGCACGTAGACCGACCAGACCCGGACCGGGCCGCAGGTGGCGGCGACGGCGCGCGGCTCGACGGCGGGCAGCAGGGCGTCGTCGGCGAGGAAGCCGGGCTGGCCGGGAAGGTCGCGCACCACGTCCTCCAGACCGATCCGGGAGACGACGGCCACGCCGTTCCACCGGCCGGTGCCGTGCGCGGCGGTCTCGTACCCGAGCTCGCGGACCGGCTCGTGGGGGAAGGCGTCGGTGGAGCACTTGAGCTCCTGGAGGCAGAGCACGTCCGGCTTGGCGCTCTCCAGCCATTCCAGCAGCTTGGGCAGCCGCGCGGTGACGGAGTTGATGTTCCAGGTGGCGATGCGGACGGTCACGGCGAGCGGCCTTCCCGATGGTACGGACGAGGGTGGGCGCCCCGGCAGGACGCCCACCCCGAATCTACCGCCCGGCACCGACAGGCCCGGGGCCTGCCGCGAACGGGGCCCTTCGCCCGTGGCTCCCCGCCACGTGGCTCCCCGCGACGGGGCTCCTCGCAACGGGGCCCAGCGCGCTACGGGGCCGGGCGCACCACCGCCGCGGAGCCGCTACCGCGGCGCACCGGCTCGGCGGCCGCCACCCAGCGGCCGTCCGGCAGGCGCTCGACGCCGGTCGCGGCGCCGATCTCGGGCGTACCGGCGAACACGTGGCCGAGCGCCTCCAGCCGGGCCCGTTCGGGCAGCGCCAGGAAGGCCGGCTCGGCCTGGGTGGCGGCGGTGTTGCGCTGGCTGGCGCGCGGCGCGGCGATCGCCTGCTCCAGGCTCAGGCCCCGGTCAAGCCGGCCGAGCAGCACCTGCAGGGTGGTGGTGATGACGGTGGCGCCGCCGGGCGAGCCGGCCGCCAGCACGGGCTCGCCGTCGCGCAGCACGATGGTCGGCGAGAGCGAGGAGCGCGGGCGCTTGCCCGGGCCGGGCAGGTTGGGGTCGGGCACCCCGGGGGTCAGCGGGGTGAAGTTGAAGTCGGTCAGCTCGTTGTTCAGCAGGAAGCCCCGGCCGGGGACGGTGATGCCGCTGCCACCGGTCTGCTCCAGGGTCAGGGTGTACGAGACGACGTTGCCCCAGCGGTCGGCCACCGTCAGGTGACTGGTGCTCAGGCCCTCGTACGGCTCGGGCTGGGTCGCGCCGGCGCTCGCGCAGTCGGCCGGGTGGCGCGGGTCGCCGGGGGCGAGCGGGCTGGTGAGCGCCCGGTCGGGGCTGATCAGGCAGGCCCGGGAGGCGACGTACCGCGGGGAGAGCAGCTCCTTCGTCGGCACGTCGTTGAAGGCCGGGTCGCCGACCCAGCGGTTGCGGTCGGCGAAGGAGATCCGGGAGGCCTCCAGGAAGTGGTGGTAGTACTGCGTGCCGTCGTACCGGGTGACGTCGCCGTCCTCCAGGATGCCCAGCGCCTCGCCGACGGTGGTGCCGCCGGAGCTGGAGGGGGCGATCGAGTAGAGGTCGTAGTCGCGGTAGGCGACGTGGGTGGGCTGCTGGCGGCGGACCTGGTAGGCCGCCAGGTCGGCGGCGTCCACCTTGCCGGGGCGGGCGTTGCGCCCGGAGGCCTGGTCCACCGGCGGGTGCTGGATGGTGCGGACGATGTCGGCGCCGAGGTCACCCCGGTAGAGCGCCGCGGTGCCCTCGGCGCCCAACTGACGGTAGGTGGCGGCGAGCTCGGGGTTGCGGAACGTGGAGCCGACGGCGGGGAGCTTGCCGCCGGGCAGGAAGAGCTTCGCCGTGGCGGGGAAGTCCTTGAAGCGGTCCTGGTTGAGCGCGGTCTGGTCCTGGAAGGTCTGGTCGACGGTGAAGCCCTGCTCGGCGATCCGTCGGGCCGGCTTCAGCGCGTCGGCGAAGGAGCGCTTGCCCCACTGCCGCACGGCCGTCTCCCAGGTCGCCGGGGCGCCGGGCACGCCGATCGACAGCCCGCTGGTGACGGCGTCCGCGAAGGGCAGCGGCTTTCCGCCCTCCAGGAAGAGCGTCTCGTCGGCCGTCCGGGAGGCCGTCTCACGGCCGTCGATGGTGTGCACCCGGCCGCTGTCGTGGTCGTAGTAGACGAAGTACCCGCCGCCGCCGATCCCGGCCGAGTACGGCTCGGTGACCCCGAGCGCCGCCGCGACGGCGACGGCGGCGTCCACCGCGTTCCCGCCCTTGCGCAGCACCTCGATCCCGGCGGCCGTGGCGTCGGCGTCCACGCTGGCCACCGCTCCGCCCCAGCCCACCGCCTCGGGCACCTTGGGCGGCGGGGCCGCCGCCCCCGCGGGCCCGGCCGCGGAACAGACCAGAGCGGTGGCGAGCAGGAGCGGCGGGGCGATTCGGGCCAGAGCTCTCATCCGGAGGCCTCCTGAGTTGACGTCAAGTCCGTTGTTTCACAGGAGGCATGGCCCGGACAACAGGGCGCCGTGACTACCAACGGGTAGTTGACGCACCGCCGGGGCGCGGGTCGAACGGGGTGATCACATTTCGAATGCGAACAGGTGAAGCGATGAACAAGTGCTCATATGGGCGGTAGCTTGTGCGGGCCAGTCATGGATTCCTCACACAAAGGACGCGTCAGCCCCGTGCACCCGGCCCCGCCACCGCCGTTCCCCGCCCGCCCGGTCCGACGTCCCTGGTGGCAGCACCGCGGCGTCCACGTCGCGAGCTTCCTGGTGTTCCCGTTCGCGGCCTTCCTCATCGCCTGGACCTGGCCGCGGCCGCTCTGGAGGAAGCTGTGCAGCAGCGCGGTGGCGGCCTTCTGCTGCTTGGTCTGGATCGGCGCGGTGACCGACCCGAAGCCGCCCGCGAAGCCGCCCGTCCCGGCCGTCGCGACCGTCGCCCCGAGCCCGTCGCCCACTGCGGCGCCGACGCCCACCGAGACACCGGCGTCCGCCCCCACTCCCACCGAGCCGCCGGCCCCGGTGGCGACCACTCCGCCGGCGGCGGAGGCTCCCGCGCCGGTGACGCCCGCGCCGCACCCGGAGACGCCGGCCCCGGTGGCCCCCACCTCGAAGGCGCCCGTGCCCGCCCCGGCGGCCCCCAGCACCCGGGCCGCCGGCGGCGGAAGCACCGGGACGACCGGCGGCACCACCACCGGGGGTGACGGCTCGACCGGCGGCTCGACCACCGGCGGTTCTTCCACCGGCGGTTCGAGTACCAGCGGTTCGAGTACCGGTGGCTCGACCACCAGCGGTTCGAGCACCAGCGGCTCGACCACCGGCGGCAGCGCCGGCACCGTCCACCCGGGCTCCTTCTGTTCCCCGGCCGGCGCGACCGGCGTGACCAGCGCGGGCACCCCGATGGTCTGCGGCCCGGGCACCGACGGCCGCAACCGATGGAAGTCGGCCGGCTGACCGGCCCGGCCCACGAAAGCGCGGTGGGGGGGGGGGGGGGCGCCCACCCCCCCCCCGGGGGGCCCCCCCGCCCCGGGGCCCCCCCCCCCCCCCCCCCCCCCCCCCCCCCCCCCCCCCC
>NZ_JBFAJO010000014.1:0-16368 GCF_040655255.1 Kitasatospora sp. NPDC050463 | reverse complement strand
ACGACCAGCTCGCGGCCGACGCGCTGCGCTGGATCTCGGACGCGGTGGGCGGCGGCGCCGCGGGCGAGGAGGCGGTCGCCGCCTTCGCCCGCCCACCGCGTCGGTTCCACCCGGCGCCGTTGCCGCCCGTCACGGCACCGCGCGCTCCACCCGCCGGCGCTTGATGGTGCGGAAGCGGCGGGCGACCTGGCGAGCGAGGTCGGCGGCGCCGACCAGGCCCGCCTCGTTGCCGAGGGCCGCGTGCACGATGGTCGCCTCGGGGCGGAAGCCGCGGCCGGTGAGGGTACGGCGGAAGGCCGCGCGGGCCGGGGCGAGGAGGAGGTCGCCGGCCTCGGAGACGCCGCCGCCGATCACGAAGCGGCCCGGGTCGAGGGCGGCCGCGAGGTTGGCGATGCCGACCCCGAGCCAGGTGCCGACCTCGTAGAGCAGCTCGGTGGCGGTCGGATCGCCGGCCCGGGCGGCCTCGGTGACCAGCGGGCCGGTGATGGCCTCGACGGCGCCGCCGGCCCGGGCCAGCAGCGGCTGGACCACCGGCGACTCCTCGGCGACCAGCTCGCGCGCGTCGCGCACCAGCGCGTTGCCGGAGGAGTACTGCTCCCAGCAGCCCCGGTTGCCGCACGGGCAGCGGTGACCGCCGGGCACCACCTGCATGTGCCCGAACTCCCCCGCCAGCCCGTACTTGCCCCGGTCGACGTAGCCGTCACGGACGACCGCACCGCCGATGCCGGTGCCGAGGGTGAGCATCACCATGAGGTCCTCGCCGCGCCCGGCCCCGAACCGCCACTCGGCCCAGGCGGCCGCGTTGGCGTCGTTCTCGACGATCACCGGGAACCGCAGCCGCTCGCTCAGCGCCTGTTGGAGCGGCTCGTTGCGCCAGTTCAGGTGCGGGGCGAAGAGCACCCGGGAGCGCTCGGCGTCGACCCAGCCGGCCGCGCCGATGCCCACCGCGTGGACGTCGTGCCGGTCGGCGAGCTCGAGCACCAGCTCGACGATGACGTCTTCGACGACCCGGGGGCTCTTGCTCTTGTCGGGGGTGTCGGTGCGCAGCTTCTCCAGCACCTTGCCCTCGCCGTCCACCACGCCCGCGACCACCTTGGTGCCGCCGATGTCGACGCCGATGGTGGGCAGTCGCAGGATGCTGGCGGGCAGGGCCCGGCGGCGGCGCTCGGCCCGCGGGCCGAGACCGAGCAAGCTGGGCAGGACCGGTGGCCGGGCGGCGGCGTTGGGGCTGGTCACGGCTGCGGACGCTCCTCACGGGGATCGCTGGAGTCACGGGAGTCACGGGGATCGCTGGAGTCATGGGGATCAGCGGGGGCACCGGGCCCGCCGGCATCGCGCGGAGCGCGGGTCCCGGGGCCGGTCCCGGGGCGGGCCAGCTCGTGCGAGAGCTCGGCGAGGTCGGAGCCGCCCGCCATCTCGGTGGTGAGCTGTTCGAGACCGATCTCCGCCCGCGGGTGGCTGCCGGCCATCCGGCCCCGCTTGAGCAGGGTGAAGTGGTCACCGACCAGGTAGGCGTGATGCGGGTTGTGGGTGATCAGCACCACCCCGAGACCGGCGTCGCGGGCGGCGGTGACGTACTTGAGCACCACCCCGGACTGCTTGACGCCGAGCGCGGCCGTCGGCTCGTCCAGGATCAGCGCCTCGGCGCCGAAGTGGACGGCCCGGGCGATCGCCACGCACTGCCGCTGGCCGCCGGAGAGGGTGCCGATCGGCCGGTCGACGTCGTGCAGGTCGATGCCCATCCGGGCGAGCGCCTCCTGGGTGGTGGCGCGCATCCCGTCGGCGTCCAGGCGCAGCCCGCCCCAGCGGCGCAGGCCCCGCTCGGAGCCGAGGAAGAAGTTCCGCCAGACCGGCATCAGCGGGACGACCGCGAGGTCCTGGTAGACGGTGGCGATGCCGCGGTCCAGGGCCTGGCGCGGCGAGTCGAAGCGGACCTCCTCGCCACCGACGGTGAAGCGGCCCTCGTCGTGCTGGTGCAGCCCGGCGATGATCTTGATCAGGGTGGACTTGCCGGCGCCGTTGTCGCCGAGCACGCAGCTGATCTCACCGGCCCGCAGGGTGAGCGAGACGTCCTGCAGTGCGCGGACGGTCCCGTACGTCTTGCCGACGCCTTCGAGGGAGAGCAGTTCGGTCATCGTGGTCCCCGTTCGACGCGGCGCTTCACCCAGCTGTTCAGCAGGGCGGCGAGCAGCAGCATCGCGCCCAGGAAGAACTTGAACCAGTCGGGGTTCCACTGGGCGTAGATGATGCCCTTGCTCGCCATGCCGAAGATCAGCGCGCCGAGCGCGGAGCCGACCACCGAGCCGTAGCCGCCGGTGATCAGGCAGCCGCCGATGACGGCCGCCACGATGTAGATCAGCTCGTTGCCGACGCCCTCGCCGGACTGCACGGTGCCGAAGGAGAAGAGCAGGTGCTGGCCGAGCACCCAGGCCCCGAAGCCGACGCCGAGGTAGAGCACGGTCTTGGTCCGGGCGACGGGTACGCCGACCGCCCGGGCGGCGGCCGCGTCGCCGCCGACCGCGAAGATCCAGTTGCCGAAGCGGGTCCGCAGCAGCACCCAGCTGCCGACCAGCAGCAGGCCGAGCCACCACCAGACGGTGGCCTTGATCGTCAGCCCGCCGACGGTGACCTCGGAGGCGAACAGCCAGCGGCAGGCGCCGAACCCCTCCATGTCGGCGATCGGCTTGGTCGAGACGGTGCCGGAGACCAGCTTGGTGACCCCGAGGTTGGCGCCGGTGAGCATCAGGAAGGTGCCCAGGGTGACGATGAAGCTGGGCAGCTTCGTCCGGCTGAGCATCCAGCCGTTGAAGCCGCCGACCGCGAGCGTGACCAGCAGCGAGACCAGCACGCCGACCCAGGTCACGGCGGTGAGCTGGTAGGAGACCATCGACGAGGTCAGCGCGGCGGTGGTGACGAGCACGCCGGCCGACAGGTCGAACTCGCCGCCGATCATCAGCAGCGAGACCGGCACGGCCATGATGCCGATGGTGGAGGCCGCGTACAGCACGGTGCCCAGCGAGGAGACCCGCAGGAACGGTTCGGCGGTGGCGGCGAAGACCAGGAAGACCGCGGCGGCGGCGATCAGCGCGCCCAGCTCGGGGCGGGCGAGCAGCCGCCGCAGGGCCGCCGGGCGGTCCTGGACGAGGAGGTCGGTGCTGCTCAACGCGTCCCCCTCGCGACGTACTCGGCGAGGGCGTCGGCGTTGTCGCGGGTGAGGATCTGCGGGCCGGTCAGGACGGGCTTGCCGCCGCCGAGCATGTCCAGGTTGGAGCGGTAGAGCCAGAGCAGGTCGACGCCTTCGTAGCCCTGGAGGTAGGGCTGCTGGTCGACGGCGAAGCCGACGGTGCCGGACTTGAGGCCGGTCACCACCTGCGTGCCCAGGTCGAAGGTGTCGAGCTCGACGGTGCGGCGGGCGTCCTGGACGGCCTGCAGCCCGGTGGCGGCCATCGGGCCGGAGAGGGTGAGCACGGTGTCGATGGCCGGGTCGGCCTGCAGCTTGGCGGAGACCGCGGCCCGGGCGTCGGGCATGTTGACGCCGTCCACGTAGAGCACCTGGAAGGCGCCGCCGGCCTTGGCCTGGGCGCCCGAACAGCGCTGCTCCTGGCCGACGTTGCCCTGCTCGTGGATCACGCAGAGGACGTTCTTGCGGCCCCGGGTGGCCAGCTCGGCGCCGGCCGCCTGGCCGGCGGTGGACTCGTCCTGGCCGATGTGGGTCAGCGCGCCGAACCTGGCGGAGTACTCCTGGCCGGAGTTGACGGTGATCACCGGGATGCCGGCCGCCTTGGCCTTGCCGAGCACGTCGGCGAGCGCGTCGCCCTTGGCGAGGGTGACCAGCAGCCCGTCGACCTTCTGGTCGATGGCGGCCTGGACCAGCTGGACCTGGTTCTGGGTCTGGGCGTCGTTGGAGTACAGGAAGGTGATGTTGTCCTTGGCGGCGGCCTGCTCGGCGCCCTTGC
This sequence comes from Kitasatospora sp. NPDC050463, assembly GCF_040655255.1. NCBI lineage: Bacteria > Bacillati > Actinomycetota > Actinomycetes > Kitasatosporales > Streptomycetaceae > Kitasatospora > Kitasatospora sp. NPDC050463. The sequence continues at coordinate 12,412 of NZ_JBFAJO010000014.1, read as the reverse complement.
GCACGGTGTCCCAGAAGGCGTCACCGGCGCCGGCGTGGGTGACCATGGCGATCTTCCAGCGCGGGGTGGTGACGGCACTGCCGCCGGCGGCCGCGGCCTGGCTGCGGGCCTGCTCGGCGCGGAGGCCTCCGGTACTGCTGCAGCCGGCCACGGCGGCCAGCACGGCGAGGGCGGCACAGGCGGACCGGAACCGGCGGGAAGGGCGAAAGCGGGTTGTGCTCATCCCCATAGTCTCGCTTCCCGCCGTGCGGGGCATTGCACCGCCTCGCCCGCCGCCCGGGTTCGTCCGGGCGGTATCGTGCCCTCGCGGGTTGATCCTGGGAGTTCGCTGGGGGCACGGTCCGGGTGCGGGCCGTCAGGATGGCAGACTGGGGCGGGCCCGGAAAGTGATCAGCGCGCAAGCGTGATGTTCCTCTCAGGTTCCATACAGATGTGGACGGCAACCGATCCCGCGTTCCCGACCGTCTGATGCCATTGGAGCGCGTTCCGGGCGAGTGGGGCCCCGGACGGCTTTGAACCCGGATACGAGAACTTGATGCAACTGACAGGCACGCCATTCCTCATCTGCACGATCATCCTCGTGCCGATCTCCATCGCGGTGGCCTTGCTGCTCTGGAGCAAGGTGCGCGGACCGAGGCCGGTGCGGATCCTGTCCAGGCTTGCCATGATCGTCTTCTGCCAGATCACCGCCGTGACGACGGTCTTCGTGATGGTCAACAACGCCAACCTGATCTACGGCAACTGGGACGACCTGCTCGGCACCGGCAACCACGTCCGGGCCGTGCCGTCCGTCCCGACCGAGGCGGGCGGGGACCGGCCCGGCGGCGGGGACTCCGCCAAGCAGCCGCCCAAGGCCCAGCAGCAGTTCCGCAGCGTGGACGACCCGAAGGTGCCGAACGACGTCCAGAAGACCGACCTCAAGGGCCAGCTGTCCGGCGTGGACGGCGAGGTGCTGGTCTGGCTGCCGCCGCAGTACCACGACCCGGCGTTCAAGGACCGCAAGTTCCCGGTCGTCGAGCTGATCCCCGGCTTCCCCGGCTCGTCCTCCACCTGGTACGGCACGCTCAAGGTCTCCGAGCAGCTGAAGCCGCTGATGCAGGAGGGCAAGGTGGCGCCGTTCATCCTGGTCTCGCCGCGCACCCTGCTGCTGGGCAACAGCACCGACGCGGGCTGCACCGACGTGCCCGGCAAGGTCAACGCCGACACCTGGCTGACCCGCGACGTCCCCCAGATGGTGCTGGACAACTTCCGTGCCGACTCGTCGGCCGACCGCTGGGCGGTCGCCGGCTACTCGGCCGGCGCCCACTGCGCCACCAAGCTGTCCCTGGCCCACCCCAACCGCTACCGGGCCGGCATCAGCCTCTCCGGCTACAACGACCCGGCGACCGAGAAGGACTCGCTGGTCGGCAAGGACGCCAAGCTGCGCGAGGCCAACAACCCGGTCACCATCGTGAAGAGCGCCGCCCAGCCGCCGAAGGTCGCGCTGTACATCAGCGGCAACAAGGGCGACGGCTACGAGGACGGCCAGGCGATCGCCGCCGCCGCGAAGGCTCCCACCACCGTCCAGGTCCAGGAGACCACCGGGCCGCACTCCAGCGACGTCTGGAAGAACATGGTGCCGGGCGTCTTCCAGTGGCTCACCTCGATCATCCCCGCCCAGCCGTAGGCCGGTCCGGCCGGTCCCGGCGGATCAGCGCCCGGGCGGGCCGGCCGGGCCGCACCGCACGACACGGCGGGGCCCGCCACCGAGGCCGCTGAGGCCGGTGGCGGGCCCCGCCGCACGTGCTCAGGCCAGTTCGAGGGCCAGGTAGAAGTCGACGCGGTCCTCCAGCCGGGAGAGGTCCCGGCCGGTCAGCTCCTCGATCCGGCCGATCCGGTAGCGCAGCGTGTTGACGTGCACGTGCAGCTGGGCGGCGCAGCGGGTCCACGAGCCGTCCGAGCGCAGGAACGCCTCCAGGGTGCGGACCAGGTCCGCCTGGTGCTCGATGTCGTAGGCGATCACCTTGTCCAGCAGGCGGCTGCGGAACGCCCGGCGGACCTCGTCGGGGACGGCGGCCAGCAGCAGCACGTGCGAGGCCAGCTCCTCCGGTCCGGCCACGCAGACCCGGCCGACCCGGGCGGCGGCGATCCGGCGGGCGTGCCGGGCCTCCTCCAGGGCGCCGCGCAGGCCGCCCGCCTCGGGGGCGGGGGCCGAGACGCCGAGGGTGATCCGGCCCTCCGAGCCGAGGCCGGCCTCCAGCGGGGCGAGCAGCTCCCGCAGGGTGTCGGCGGGCACCGCGCTGTCCAGCGCGGGCAGCACCACCACCGCGCCGGTGCCCGCCCCGGCGACCAGCGCGCGGTCGGTGGCGGCGTTGAGAGCTTCCTCCAGGACCGTGCGCACCGCGCCCTCCGGCAGGCCGGTGCCCTCGGCGCTGAGCACCAGCCAGGAGCCGTCCGGCGTCTGCGGCTTGGGCTCGGGGCTCTCGTAGCGGGCGGCCATCGCGGAGGAGGCGTACAGGGTCCGGCTGATCTCGCCCGGGTCGGCGTCGCGCTGGAGCAGGGCCAGCACCTCGTCGGCGAGGCGGCGGCGCAGCCGGCGGCCCTCGTCGCGGCGCTGGCGCTCGGCGGCGACCAGCCGGGCCAGGTTCTCGGCGAGCTGCTGGCGCTTGGTGGTCCACTCGGTGACGTCACCGGCCACCGCGAGCACCCAGTCGGCGAGCGGCGCCTGGGTGTCGGCGACGGCCGGCGCGGGCAGCAGCGAGTAGGCGCCGCTGACCAGCCGGGCCCGGTGCGGGGGCCGGCGGCGCTGGCGCTGGGCGCCGAGATGGGCGCGGACCAGTTGGTCGCGGTCCTCGGCGGAGAGCCGGTCGACCGGGCCGGCGATCACCGCGCCGGTGGGGGTGAGCACCCAGCAGTCGAGGTCGAGGTCGCCGCCGAGCAGGTCGAGGACGGCGTCCAGGCCGCCGCCGCCGGCCGCGGAGACCAGCAGGCGGTGGCGGTCGACCAGGGCGGCCAGGTCGGCGGCGCGGTCGGCGGAGACCTGCCGGCCGATGAACTCGGTGACGGTGCCGAAGGCGATGTCGTCGGGTACCGCCAGGAGGGGCATCCGGTGCCGGCGACACGCCTCGACCAGGTCCTCGGGCACGGGCCCGACCTCGGCCTCGCCGGCCGCGAGGGCGACCGCGCCGCCGGCCACGATGGTCCGCACGAAGCGTTCGGAGTCCGCCGGGCCGGTGCGCCAGAGCATGCCGGTGAGCACCAGCTCGCCGCCGTGCAGATAGCGGCCGGGGTCGTGCAGGTCCGTGGTCATCACGCCGCTGACCTGCCGGTCGAGCTCGTCCTCGGCCGCGAGCAGGCGCAGTCTCGGGGCTCCGGGGGCGAGCAGGTCGCGGACACGCATCCGGGACTCCTAACGGGCTTTGGGGTGAGGGTGGGGGGCCCGAGCGCTCGGTCCGGGGACCACAGTGTGCCCGAACATCCGTGCTCGGCGTTACGTCCCAACGGACGCCCGGATCACGGGGCCATAGCTTGGGAATCACAGCCGGATTACGGTCGTAGACAGCGCCCGGTAAACAGCTGGGCTGCGAGATTGTCCTCCTTAGAGGAACGTACAGGATGCCAGGCGGGACCACAGCCGGGGCTTCATGCCATCGGTGACTGCCAGTGGGCCCCGTCACAGCGGTTCACTGGCCACAAGCCGCCGGACACATCCCGGTGACCAGGACCCGACGCGGAGGCGACGAAGCGGAGAGCGTGGTCCGAACACCGAGTTCCGGGCACTGTGCCCACCCGTCCGGCCGGCAACGACTTGAGGAGACACCCGCATGGAGTTCCTTCGGCCCGCTACCTGGGACGAGGCGCTCGCGGCGAAGGCTGAGTACCCGACCGCGCTGCCCATCTCGGGCGGTACGGACGTCATGGTCGAGATGAACTTCGACGTGCACCGGCCCTCCGCGATTCTCGACCTGAACCGCATCACCGAGCTCACCGAATGGTCGAACGACGGCGATGTCGTCCGGCTCGGCGCCTCCGTCCCCTACTCCCGGATCATCGACGAGCTGTCCGGCCCGCTGCCCGGACTCGCGCTGGCGGCCCACACCGTCGGCTCGCCGCAGATCCGCAACCGCGGCGGCGTCGGCGGCAACCTCGGCGGTGCCTCGCCGGCCGGCGACGCGCACCCCGCGCTGCTGGCCGCCGGCCGCGACGTGTTCGTCGAGGCGGGCTCCGTGCGCGGCACCCGGATGATCCCGATCGACGAGTTCTACGTCGGCGTCAAGCGCAACAGCCTGGCGGCCGACGAGCTGATCAGGGCCGTGCACATCCCCGTCGCGGACGGGCCGCAGCAGTTCTCGAAGATCGGCACCCGCAACGCCATGGTGATCGCGGTCTGCGCCTTCGGCTTCGCGCTGCACCCGAGGAACGGCACCGTCGGCACCGGGATCGGTTCGGCGGCCCCCACGCCGCGCCGCGCCGTCGAGGCCGAGGAGTACCTGCGGGGCGTGCTCGCCGAGCGCGGTCTCTGGGAGTCGGGCGAGCTACTCGGCGCCGAGGTGATCCAGCGGTTCGGCGAGCTGGTGAAGGCCGCCGCCTCCCCCATCGACGACGTCCGCGGCACCGCCGACTACCGGCGGCACTCGCTGGCCGTGATGGCCCGCCGCACCCTCACCTGGACGTGGAACGACTACAGCAAGCAGATCAGGAGCGCGGCATGAGGGTCACTTTCACCGCCAACGGCAAGCCGGTCGAGGCCGACGACGTGTGGGAGGGCGAGAGCCTGCTGTACGTGCTGCGCGAGCGGGTCGGCCTCCCGGGCTCGAAGAACGCCTGCGAGCAGGGCGAGTGCGGCTCCTGCACGGTCTACCTGGACGGCGTCCTGGTCTGTTCGTGTCTGGTCGCGGCCGGTCAGGTGCAGGACCGCGAGGTCCGCACCGTCGAGGGCCTGGCCGACGAGCAGGGCGAGCTGGGCCTGGTCCAGCAGGCCTTCATCGACGCCGGCGCCGTGCAGTGCGGCTTCTGCACGCCCGGTCTGCTGGTGCAGACCGACGCGCTGCTGGCGCAGGACGCCCAGCCGAGCGACAACGACATCCGCGAGGCGCTGTCGGGCAACCTGTGCCGCTGCACCGGCTACGAGAAGATCATGGACGCGGTGCGGCTGGCTTCCGCCCGCACGTGCGCGAAGGCGGCCTCCGAATGAGTACTCGCACCATCCAGGGCCAGAAGAACCTGCAGAACATCAACCAGGCCAGCAAGGACGGCATCGGCGGCTCGCCGCTGCGCCCGGACGGCAACCTGAAGGTCAGGGGCGAGTTCGCCTACTCGTCCGACATGTGGCACGAGGACATGCTCTGGGGCATGGCGCTGCGCTCGCCGCACCCCCGGGCCGACATCCTCTCGGTGGACGTCTCCGAGGCGCTGAAGGTCCCGGGCGTCTACGCCGTCCTCACCCACGAGGACATCCCCGGCACCAAGTACTACGGCCTGGAGATCCAGGACCAGCCGGCCCTGGCGATCGACAAGGTCCGCTACCACGGCGAGGCGATCGCGCTGGTCGCGGCCGACCACCCGGAGACGGCCCGCCGCGCGGTGAAGAAGATCAAGGTCGAGTACCGGGTACTCACCCCGATCACCACCGAGGAGCAGTGCCTCGACCCGGAGACGCACGGCTACGTGCACGAGCCCCACGAGTTCAAGTCGCACGGCTACGGCAACATCTGCCACGAGCAGAAGCTGGTCTCCGGCCTCGGCGTGACCGACGAGGTGCGGGCCCTGGCGGACGTCATCGTCAAGGGCAGCTACGAGGTCGGCATGCAGGACCAGGCCTTCCTCGGCCCGGAGTCCGGCCTGGCCGTACCGGCCGAGGACGGCGGCATCGACCTCTACATCGCCACCCAGTGGCTGCACGTGGACCGTCAGCAGATGGCCCCCGTGCTGGCCCTGCCGGAGGAGAAGGTCCGCCTCACGCTGGCCGGCGTCGGCGGCGCCTTCGGCGGCCGCGAGGACATCTCGATGCAGATCCACGCCTGCCTGCTGGCCCAGCACACCGGCAAGCCGGTCAAGATCGTCTACGCCCGGGACGAGTCCTTCTACGGCCACGTGCACCGCCACCCGGCGAAGATGACCTACGAGCACGGCGCCACCCGGGACGGCAAGCTGGTCTTCGCCGACTGCCGGATCGTGCTGGACGGCGGCGCGTACGCCTCCGCCTCGCCGGCCGTGGTCGGCAACGCGGCCTCACTCGGGCACGGGCCGTACGTGATCCCGAACGTCAGGATGCACGCCATCGCGCTCTACAGCAACAACCCGTCCTGCGGGGCGATGCGCGGCTTCGGCGCCGTCCAGGCCGCGTTCGGCTACGAGACCCAGATGGACCGGCTCGCCGCCGAGCTGGGCATGGACCCGGTCGAGCTGCGCCAGCTGAACGCGATGTCCGAGGGCGACTACATGCCCACCGGCCAGCAGATCGACTCGCCCGCCCCGGTGGCCGAACTCCTGCGCCGGGTCAAGGACATGCCGCTCCCGCCGCCGCTGGACCTGGACCACCTGGACGTCCGCCAGCTGCCGGGCGCGCTGTCCAACACCTCGCACGGCGAGGGCATCGTGCGCGGCGTCGGCTACTCGGTCGGCATCAAGAACGTCGGCTTCTCCGAGGGCTTCGACGACTACTCCACCGCGCGGGTGCGCCTGGAGGTCATCGGCGGCGAGCCGGTCGCCATGGTGCACACCGCGATGGCCGAGGTCGGCCAGGGCGGCGTCACCGTGCACGCCCAGATCGCGCGCACCGAACTGGGCGTCGAGCAGGTCACCATCCACCCGGCCAACACCGAGGTCGGCTCCGCCGGTTCGACCTCCGCGTCCCGGCAGACCTACATGACCGGCGGTGCGGTGAAGCTGGCCGCCGAGGCCGTCAAGCAGGCGCTGATCGAGAAGGGCCGCCGGCGCTACGGCTGGACCCAGCACGACCTGACGCTGGCCGGCGGCAAGGTGGTCTCGCAGTCGGCGGGCGCCCTGGTCTCCATGGTCGACCTGCTCGGCGACGAGGCGATCGACCTCACCCGCGAGCACCACCACCGCCCGACCGTCCCCTTCGACAAGGAGACCGGGCAGGGCTTCGGCCACGTCCAGTACACCTTCTGCGCCAACCGCGCGGTGGTCGACGTGGACGTCGAGCTCGGCCTGGTCAAGGTGGTCGAGCTGACCGCCGTCCAGGACGTCGGCAAGGCGCTCAACCCGCTCTCGGTGGTGGGCCAGATCCAGGGCGGCTGCACCCAGGCGCTCGGCCTGGCCGTGATGGAGGAGATCATCGTCAAGGACGGGAAGGTGCGCAACGCGTCCTTCACCGACTACCTGATCCCCACCATCCTGGACACCCCGCCGATCCCGGTGGAGATCCTCGAACTGCCCGACCCGCACGCCCCGTACGGGCTGCGCGGCGTGGGCGAGGCACCGACCGTCTCCGCGACGCCGTCGATCGTGGCCGCCATCCGCAACGCCACCGGCCTGGCGCTCAACCGGATCCCCGTCCGGCCCGAGCACCTGACCACCGAGACCCCCGGGGCGCTGTAGCCCCGGACCTCCCCCACACCTCCCCGGGGCGGCACGAAAGGAACGTCTCCTCCGAGCGCGAGCGAGGAGAACATCGAGCACGGCCCCGTCGCCCCGGGGCAGTTCCACCCACGCAGTACAGGCACCACACCATGCACCAGCTGACGCGAAGCGAACGCATCCTCCCGCTGCCTCTCCCACGCCGGGGTTCTGCAGCGGTGCGCACCACCCACTCCCGGCCGACGGCCGGAGGCACGCACTGCACCGCAGCACTGCCACAGAGTGCGCGGAGTGAGTCGAATCGTCCCCCTGTGCCAACTTCGTTGACTGGCTGTCAGGTCGGCTCGCCCACCCCAACCCCCTTTGACACTTGGGAGTGGACATGACCAGGATCCCCACGGAGCCCGGCACCACTGAAGACAGACCCACCGAGGACGACACCCCCACGTCGGTCCCGGTGACACCGCCGAAGAACGCGCTGGACGCGTACTTCAAGATCACTGCCCGGGGATCGACCTTCGGCAACGAGATCCGCGGCGGCCTCACCACCTTCATGGCGATGGCCTACATCGTGCTGCTCAACCCGATCATCCTCAGCGGCGCCGACGTCAACGGCCTCAAGCTGGACCACGCCCAGCTCACCACCGCGACCGCGCTCGCCGCCGCCGTCACCACGATCCTGATGGGCGTGGTCGGCAACGTCCCCCTGGCGGTCGCCGCCGGCCTCTCCGTCTCCGGCGTGATATCCGCCCTGGTGGTTCCGCACACCACCTGGGCCCAGGCCATGGGCCTCTGCGTGATCTACGGCCTGCTGATCGTGCTGCTGGTCGTGTCCGGGATGCGCGAGAAGATCATGAACGGCATCCCGCTGCCGCTCAAGCACGCCATCACCATCGGCATCGGCCTCTTCGTCTCGCTGATCGGCCTGGTCAAGGCCGGCTTCGTGCACACCGGCGGCCCCACCCCGCTCGCGCTCGGCCCCTTCGGCGAACTCGCCGGCTGGCCCGTGCTGGTCTTCTGCCTCACCGTACTGACGATCTTCGTCCTGCTGGCCCGCAACGTCCGCGGCGCGATCCTGATCGGCATCGCCGGCGGCACCGTGGTGGCCTTCGTCGTCAACGCGGTCTTCGACCTCCCGGCGAAGACCTGGGTCAGCTCCGCGCCGGTGTGGCCGGGCAGCCCGGTCTCCGCACCCGACTTCGGCCTCTTCGGCCATGTCGACCTCTTCGGGGCCTTCGGCGGCAACGGACTCGGTGCGATCAGCGCCTCGGTCGCCGTCTTCACCCTGGTCCTGGCCGGCTTCTTCGACGCGATGGCCACCATCATCGGCGTCGGCACCGAAGCGGGCCTGGCCGACAAGCAGGGCCGGATGCCCGGTCTGTCCAAGGCGCTGTTCATCGACGGCGCCGGCGGCGCGGTCGGCGGTCTGGCCGGCGCCTCGGGCCAGACCGTGTTCGTCGAGTCGGCCACCGGTGTCGGCGACGGCGCCCGCACCGGCCTCGCCTCGACCGTCACCGGCGGCGTGTTCGCCCTGATGCTGTTCTTCTCGCCGCTCGCGGCGATCGTCCCCACCGAGGTCGCCTCCGCCGCCCTGGTCGTCATCGGCTCGATGATGATGAGCCAGGCCCGGCACATCGACTGGTCCGACCGCGAGGTCGCCATCCCCGCCTTCCTCACCTGCACCCTGATGCCGTTCACCTACAGCATCACCGCCGGTGTCGCCGCGGGCGTCATCTCGTACACCGTCATCAAGGCCGGCACCGGCAAGTGGCGCGAGCCCGGCCCGCTGATGTGGATCCTGACCGGCGTGTTCGTGGTCTACTTCGCGCTCACCCCGATCAAGTCCTGGCTGGGCGTGCACTAGCAGCACCGCCGCCGTACGGGAATCGTTTCCCGTACGGCGGCACCTCCCGTTCCGTCATCCGAGGTGTTGAGGAGCCCCCCGACATGCACGACATCGCCGAGCAGCTGCAGGCCTGGCACGCGTCCGGGCGTTCCTTCGCCGTGGCCACGGTCGTCGGGGTCTCCGGCAGCGCGCCGCGCGACCCGGGCGCCGCACTCGCCGTCGACGCGGCCGGCGAGGCCATCGGCAGTGTCTCCGGTGGCTGCGTCGAGGGAGCCGTCTACGAGCTCTGCCAGGCCGCCATCGAGTCCGGCGAACCGGTGCTGGAGCGGTTCGGCTACAGCGACGAGGACGCCTTCGCGGTCGGCCTGACCTGCGGTGGTGTCCTGGACGTCTTCGTCCAGCCGGTCGTCCCCGGCGCCGACGCCGCGCTCGACGCCGGCATCACCTACCTCGCCTCCGGCACCCCGGTCGCCCTGGCCCGGGTGATCGAGGGCCCCACCGCACTGGTCGGCGCCACCGTCGCCGTCACCGCCGACACCCACCACGGGGCGCTGTCCGCCGCGCCCTCGACGGTGGCCCCGCTGGAGCGCGCCGTGGTCGCCGAGGCCCGGGCCATGCTCGACGCCGGACGCACCGGCCGGCTGGTCCTCGGCCTGGACGGGCGCCCCTGCGACGACCGGGAGCAGGGCACCGTCACCCTCTTCGTCGAGGCGTACGTCCCCGCGCCGCGGATGATCGTCTTCGGTGCGATCGACTTCGCCGCCGCCGTGGTGCGGATCGGCAGGTTCCTCGGCTACCACGTCACCGTCTGCGACGCCCGCCCGGTCTTCGCCACCGAGCGGCGCTTCCCGGAGGCCGACGAGGTGGTGGTCGACTGGCCGCACCGCTACCTGGACTCCCAGCTCGACCGGATCGACGGGCGGACGGTGCTCTGCGTCCTCACCCACGACGCCAAGTTCGACATCCCGCTGCTGGAGCGGGCACTGCGGCTGCCGGTCGGCTACGTCGGGGCGATGGGCTCGCGCCGCACCCACCGGGACCGCGAGACCCGGCTGCGCGAGGTCGGCCTGACCGACGCCGAGATCGGCCGGCTGCGCTCGCCGATCGGCCTGGACCTCGGCGCCCGCACCCCGGAGGAAACCGCCGTCTCGGTCGCCGCCGAGATCGTCGCGCACCGGCGGGGCGGCAGTTGCCTGCCGCTGAGCAGCGGCGACGGGCCGATCCACCACGACCTCGCACGCTCCGGGAAGCCGGCCGAGGACGCGCACTCGCACGCGGCCTGACCCCGGCCCGGCACCCGTCCCTCAGCGCACGACGTGGTGGACCTCGCGGATCAGCGGCGGTGCGGTCGGGATGCCGACCTCCTGGAGAATCGGCATCAGCACCGCCGTGAAGTGCTCGAAGGCCTCCCGGGACTCCCACACGTCCGTGACGTGCCAGCCGCCGTCCGGCGTCGGACCGGCGACGTGCACGATCAGCCCGCGCACCGGCCAGTCGGAGGGCGCGTTCAGCCCGGCCCCGCCGGTCAGCCGGTCCACCGCCTCCTCGTACTGGGCCCGGCTGACGCCGGGGAACTCGAACGTCACGATGATCGCCATGGGCTGCTCCCGCCTGGTGGGCTCCGTCGCCTCCCATGCAGCCCCGCTCCCGGCCGCACGGCCATCCCGGCGCCACCACCCGGGTGACGTTGCGGGGCCACGGCGACAGCGGGAGGCTGGAGTTCAGACCTCACCCGAGCCCGGGGAAGGAGCACGGACCATGCGTGCCCTGCTGGAAGTCACGATGGACACCGAGACCGCCAACAAGCTGATCGCGGACGGCGCGGTCGCCGAGAAGTTCGACCGCATCATGGGCGAGCTCAAGCCCGAGGCCGCCTACTTCTTCGCCCGTGGCGGCCGACGCAGCCAGATCGTCGTCATCGACGTCGCGGACGAGGCCTCACTGCCCTCCATCTGCGAGCCGTTCTGGCTGGAGTTCAACGCCGAGGTCGACATCCACATCTGCATGAACGCCGAGGAACTGCACGCCGGGCTGGACCGGCTCGGCCGCTGAGGCCGGGCGGGCCTACTCCGAGAGCGCCAGCCGCACGCCGAAGCCGAGCACCACCGCACCGGTCACCCGGTCCATCAGCCGGCGCGCGGCGGGCCGGCTCAGCCAGCCGCGCACCGCCCTGGCGAAGCCCACCAGCACCGCCGACCAGAGCACCCCCTCCAGCACGTGGACACCGGTCAGGGCCACCCCGGCGGCGAAGTGCGGGACACCCGCGGGGATGAACTGCGGCAGCACGGCGACGTAGAAGACACCGACCTTGGGGTTGAGCAGGTTGGTGAGCGTCCCGCGCCGCCAGCCGGACCGGAAGCCGCCGCCGGTGGGCGCCTGCTCCGGTTCGGCGCCGCCACCCCGGTTGCGCAGCATGCCGATCCCCATCCAGACCAGATAGGCGGCTCCGGCCCAGCGCAGGATCTCGTACGCCAGCTGAGAGGCGGTCAGCAGTGCCGTCACCCCGGCCGAGGTGAGGGTGCCCCAGACCAGGGTGCCGGTCTGGATGCCGAGCACCACGCCCCAGGCCTGCCGGCGCTCCCCCAGGGCGGAGGTGCGCAGGACGAGCGCGGTGTCGAGCCCGGGGGTGAGCGTGAGCAGCCCGACCACGAGGGCGAAGGACCACAGGGCAGTCGTCATCTCCATGGACCCTGATGCTAGGGCCCCGGCCGGCGCGGGCGGGCCGGGGCCCGGCCGCCGGTCACAGCGGCCGTACCCGCTCGGCCACCCACCGCCCCTCCTGCTCGGTCGGGTCGTACTCCACCCGCCGGCCCTCGGTGAGGACCCGATCGCCCTCGCCGACGATCGAGTCGAAGTAGACGTACAGGGCGGGCCCGTCCTCGTCGGGGGTGATCAGGCCGTAGCCGTGGTTCGGGTGGTAGGACTGCACGGTGCCGGTGGCCATGGGTGTTCCCTAAGAATGTGAGGCGGTCCGGGAGGACCGGGTGTGGCTGATGGGTGGTTGCCGTTTGTGGCTCCGAAGGAATGGCCGCCCGGTCCTTCGGG
>NZ_JBFAJO010000013.1:95499-147219 GCF_040655255.1 Kitasatospora sp. NPDC050463 | reverse complement strand
TGCTCATGTTGCTCTTGCCACTCACGATCTGGACTGCTTCCTCCGGGACTCAACCGTCCCAGTATCAGGCTGTCCAGTTCAGCGGGGGAACTTCACCGCGACTCGACTCCTTCGCCGGTTCCCGTCACGCGGACGACGACCGGCAGCCCCATGCGTAACCCGGCCACTTCGACCCGTCCGGCCACTGCGGGATCCGGGCATCCGGTCCTGCCGGGCCGAGAGTTCGCGCCCGGTCCACCAGATGCGTGCGAGGCCCGGCCGCTGGCGGGTGGGTTCCCAGGCTGAGGGATCCGCCGTGTCCGGCCCCGTGCCGGAATCAGCAGATGCTGTTCCTGTTCCTGTTCCTGTTCCTGTTCCTGCTCCCGCGGCCCGCGGCCGGACGCCGACGCCTCTGCGGGCAGTGGCCGGCCGAGACCGCGGCCCGGTTGACGGTCCGTCGCGACCCTGGCCAGGGCTGACTGACGCGCCGTCGTCACCGTCACCGCCACCGCCAAGCCCCGCGCCGGGTCGCGGCCGTGGAGACCCCGGCGGGTCCCCGCGCAAGATCGCTGATAACCAACATTTGCATGTTATTTGCCCGCCACGCCGGACGAAGATGTGTTGGTGGCGCAGGCCCGGCGGATTGCGGCGACCGGTCGTTCTTTGAAACCGGCCGGCGCGAAATGGAGATTCGCCCGCATGCCGCATACCTGGGCGAAGCTGATCGTCGTTGATGCGGGTGTGACTACGACAACTTCGTTCCCCGCGTCCGCAGACTTTCGGTTCACCGACGCCGACGACCGGTTCCGAGTGGAGGAGGGGGATCCGCTGGGAGGTTCAAGTGATTTTCTGGGTGCCGGAGAGATCTTCCTCGAGTACGGCGCGGAGCGGGTTCGTCTCCGGCACTGCTCCGAACTGTGGGTGGACTTTCTGTGGACGGTGCAGGAGATCGAATCCGATGCCATGGGGCGCTTCGGCGTTCTGCTGGGAGCGCCGGCCCTGAGCTAACTGGGTGAATCGTTCCTCCAGTCGATACCAACGGCATGCTTGCCGCGTTATCTGCCGCGTGAGAGTGGAAGTGTCAACCGGACCGGCATTCGCCGATGGCCAGCCATGGCAGGGGCATAATGCCTATGCGACGTCGTTTTACGAACTCGGGACCTACCAGGGATTCCAGGGTGCCACGGGGATAATCTCCGTCCCCCGTGACCCCGGCTGGTACTACGGAAATTTCGCAGGCCAAGACCCGCACTGTCCGGAAAGCATTGGCGCGGGCGAGGTCGGGTGGGATCCCCCACCGGATTTCACCCGGATCCAGTTCTCCGCGGAGGACGCCGGTCCCGTGCCGGACGTCGGGCAGATGCCGGACGCCGGCCGGGCCGCCGAGCGCCGGGCCATCCGTCGCCGGCGCCCCCGCGTATCCAGGATGCGGCAGTGGCCCCAGGCGCTCAGCACCGTGTTCGCAGCTCTCGCCGCTCTGACCGTCGCCACGGTGAGCGTCCTCGGATGGGTGCTCTCCTATAACCCGCTGCAGGACCTGGCATCGCTTCGCGTTTCACGGAACCTGGCGGAGCTGTGGCCCCTGGTTGTCTACGGCCCTTGGCTCGTCGCCTCGCTGTCGATCCTGCGCGCCACCCTCACGCGGCACCGCGCCACGTATTCGTGGGTCGTGGTGGTCCTCTTTTCGGCTGTCGCCACCGGCCTGTGCGTCATTCACGCCTCCAGGACATTTCCCGGCGTGGTCGTCGCCGCGCTCCCTCCACTCACCGCCGTCGTCTCGTTCCACCAACTCGTACGCCAGATCATCCTGCCCCCGCGGGCGCGGCCTGCTGCGTCCGGCCGAGAGCCCACGCACAGGGCCCGTGGATGACCGACTTCACCGCGTACGGATCGGAGCCGGGTCTGCCAGGCGGTTCCTCGGGCCCGGGCGCGACGCTCGACCGTGGAGCCGGACCGGCAAGGCCCGCAGGCGACTTGAGCGCAGGCACAACCGCCGGCCCGGCGGGATGACTGCGGATATCGGCTGCCGGGGCCGACGTTGACTCCGCCGGGCAATGGGGCAACGGAGCCTGAAGTCTGTAGTGCGGACGGGTGAAGCTGGGCACGCTTCCGAACCTTTGCCAGGTGCCGTCGTTAGCCAGGTGTCCGCGGAATGTGCGGGTAGATCCCATGTGGAGGCTCTTATGATCATTGGTAAGAAGGCGGCGTTCCTCACGGCGGCTGCGGGTGCGCTGATTCTCGCCGGTGCGAGCGGCGCCAGCGCCTGTGGCCCGGACGGCGGCCACCCCAGCCACCCCAGCCACCACGTCGGCGGCTCCGTCGAGCAGAGCAACACCTGCTCCACGGCCCCGGGTGTCCTCGCCCTGACGGGCCTCGCCCCCGACATCGAGTACGACACCAACTGCCTCAACGTCGACGCCAGCGGTGGCGGCGCCTCGGAGCAGAGCAACAACTGCTCCACGGCGCCGCAGGCCGCCACCCTCACCGGGCTGCTCGCCCCGGCGCCCGAGATCGAGTACAACACCAACTGCACCAACGTCGCCTTCTAGGCGCCGAGCGCGGCCACGGCTCCGGCCACTTGGACCGCAGAGCGCCCTCTCTGTCCACTCCCTCTGTCCGCTCGGGGGGATAGGGACGGGGGCGAAGCGCCAGCCCTGGTCAAGAGCGGAGTCGGTCCCCGGAAGCACGGCCTCCGGGGACCGAGTCCGTTTACGGGCCCACGAGCCGGCCGGCCCTCTGGCAGCTCACCAGGATCGGCATCGTCTGCCAGCACGGCTGACGGCCCCCCTGCTGCCTAGCCGCCGCCCCCACCCGGACGGCGGCGGGACCCGTCAGCGGGTACGGCCGCTCCGTCGGCAGCGGTGCGTGGTCCCTGGTGCGCCGGACTTCGCCGGCCACCTCCGTGACGTCGGTGACCGGGCGGATCCACTCGTCCGCGGACCGCCGCACCGCCTCGCCGCGCAGCCCGGCCCGGCCCGCTCGCCAGGCCGGCGGCTGGAGGTGGATCCCGCGCTCAGGGTCCCACCGGACCCGTACCGGGCTGCGGCGCAGCTCGCGCTGCCAGTCGGCCTTTGGCCGTGTGCACCCGGCCGGCACGCTGCTGCACCCCGGCGCCGTACTGGCCCGGCTGGTCACCCGCCGCCCGCTCACCGCCCCGGACGGCCGCACCCTCAGCGCCGGGGGCCGCGAGCTGGTCGACGCCCTGCACCGGCTCTACTCCTTCGGGGTGTCCGGCGCGGAAGGTTGACGCGGGCGCTCGAACCCCCGTGCCGTAGGCTCGCTCGGCGGCGCGATCGTGGCGGCGCCGATCACGAGCGGGGGCGGGAGTCCAGAGCTGATGAGCACGGCATCGAGTACATCGAGCACGGAACCGGCGAGCGCGGAGCCGCCCGGTACCGGGGCGGCTCCGGGCGACGCCGAGCGACAGGGGCGCTTCGGCGCCGCCGTGGACCGTTTCGCGCCCGCGCTCGGCGCGTACGCGGTGGTGAAGGCCACCGGCCTGACCGTCTTCCTGCTGCTGCTCTCGCACACCGGCGACTTCCTGAGGAAGGACCCGGGCCGAGGCGGCGGTGCCCAGCCCTGGGACGTGCTCGGCACCTGGGACGGCATCTGGTACCAGCGGATCGCCGAGAACGGCTACGACCCCCAGCTGATCCCGCTGCACGGCTACCCGCTCGCCACCTACTACGAGAACTCGGCCGCCTTCTTCCCGCTCTACCCGTGGCTGATGCGCCTGGTCGGCGCCGTCACCGGCCTCGGCCCCTACGGCTCGGGCATCGCGGTCTCGGTGTTGGCCTCGTTCGTCGCGGCGGCCGGCATCTTCGCCGTCGCGGAGCGGCTCGGCGGCTTCCGGGCCGGTGTGACCGCCGCGGTGATCTGGGGTCTCTTCCCGGGCTCGGGGGCCGAGTGGGCGGTCTACTCGGACTCGCTGTTCGTCGCGATCTCCGCCTGGGCCTGCTACTGCGTGATGACGCACCGCTGGCTCGCGGCCGGCCTGCTCGCCTTCGCGGCCGGCCTCAACCGGCCCACCGCCGCCGCCCTGATCGCGGCCGTCTCGATCGCCGCGCTGGTGGCCCTGGTCCGGCGGACGGACGGCGTGGCGCGACCGCTGACCGCGATGCTGATCACCCCGTGGGGCCTGCTCGGGTACGTCGCCTGGGTGGGCTACCGGATGGGCGACTGGGGCGGCTACTTCAAGCTCCAGCGCGGCGCCTGGAACCGCTACTTCGACTGGGGCGCCTCCACCTCGCGCACCTTCCTGGACGTGATCACCGGGCACTGGGACTTCTGGCAGTCCAATCCGGCGCCCGACCTCATCGCGGTGGCCCTGCTGCTCGCCCTGCCCGGGCTGCTGGTGCTGCTGCTGCGCACCCGGCCGCCGCTGGTGCTGGTGATCTACACGCTGCTGACCGTCTTCACCGCGCTGAGCAGCAACCAGATCTTCGGCAACATCTCGCGCTACCTGCTGCCCGCCTTCCCGCTCTTCATCGGCCTGGCGATCGCGCTGCGCCGGGTCCGGGTGTCCACGATGGTGGGTCTGTTCGCGATGCCGACGCTCGCGGCGGGCTGGTACGCCGGGTACGCGCTGTTCGAGCTGGGCATTCCGTAGGCCCTGCCCGCACCCACGCGGTGGCCCGGCTCCCCGGAACTATTGGTTGCGCACGGGATCATCTGCCGATAGACGGCTTTGCTACGCTCGGACGCATGACGACGACCCCGCCCGTGCGCCAGATCCGCGACCTCTCCGGCCTGCTGGACCACGCCAGCCATGTGCTGGCGACCCGGATGGCGGCCGCCTTCACCGAGCTCGGGATCACCCCGCGCGCCTACTGCGTGCTGTTCCACGCGCTGGAGACCGAGCGCACCCAGATCCAGCTGGCCGAGCTGTCGGACCTGGACAAGACCACCATGGTGGTCACCGTGGACGAGCTGGAGAAGGCGGGCCTGGCGGAGCGCCGCCCGTCCGCCACCGACCGCCGGGCCCGGATCATCTCGGTGACCGAGGCGGGCGAACGGGCCGTCGAGCAGGGCACCGCGATCGCGGACCGGGTACACCGCGAGGTTCTGGAGTCGCTGCCCGAGCCCGAGCGGACGGCCTTCGTCTCGGCGCTGACGCACCTGGTGGGCGGGCACCTGGCGGAGCCGGTGGAGAGCGACCGGACGGTTCGGCGGGCCCGCCGCTCCCGGAGCTGAGTATCCCGAAGGGGACCTTCCCGAGAAAGATAGTCCCGAACAAAACTATCTGTTAGTGTCATACCCGGTACTCGACGAACCGGGGGAGACCCGCCATGACCACGCACGCCCCGAGCGCATCCGTCCCGCTCGCACCCGCCACGACCCGGGCGGCAGCCGCCCGCCCCCGTGCCCTCGCCCTGGCGGTGCTCTGCGCGGGGATGCTGATGATCATCCTGGACGGCTCCATCGTCACCGTGGCCCTGCCGGCCATCCAGTCCGACCTCGGCTTCTCGTCCGCCGACCTGACCTGGACGGTCAACGCCTACCTGATCGCCTTCGGCGGCCTGCTCCTGCTGGCCGGCCGGCTCGGCGACCTGATCGGCCGCAAGCGGGTCTTCGTCGCGGGACTCGCCCTCTTCACCGCCGCTTCGCTGCTCTGCGCGGTCGCCACCGGCCAGGGCATGCTGATCGCCGCCCGCTTCCTCCAGGGTGTCGGCGGCGCGATGGCCTCCGCGGTCAGCCTCGGCATGATCGTCACGCTCTTCCCCGAGCCGGGTGAGCGAGGCCGGGCGATCGGCACCTTCAGCTTCGTCGGCGCGGCCGGCGCCTCGATCGGCCAGGTCCTCGGCGGCGTCCTCACCCAGGCCCTCAACTGGCACTGGATCTTCCTGATCAACCTGCCGCTCGGCCTGGCCGCCATCGTGCTCGCGGTGCGGGTGCTCGAAGCCGACCGCGGCCCGGGCCTGCGGGCCGGCGCCGACGCCCTCGGTGCGGTGCTGATCACCGCCGCCCTGATGCTCGGCATCTACACCATCGTCGGTACCGGCGAGCACGGTTGGGCCTCCGCCCGGACCCTCGGCCTCGGCGTGCTCGCCGCCCTGCTGCTGGCCGGCTTCCTGCTGCGCCAGGCCCGCGCCGCCCAGCCGCTGCTGCCGCTGCGGATGCTCCGCTCCCGTACCGTCGCCGGCGCCAACCTGGTGCAGGTCCTCGCGATCTCCGGGCTGTTCGGCTTCCAGATCCTGCTCGCGCTCTACCTGCAGGCCGTCCTCGGCTACGGCGCGGCCGCGACCGGTCTCGCGATGCTCCCGGCGGCGCTCTCCATCGGAGCGGTGTCGCTGTTCCTCTCCGCCCGGCTGAACGCCCGCTTCGGCGAGCGCAACGTCCTGCTGGCCGGTCTGGCCCTGCTGGTCGCCGCGCTGGGGCTGCTCGTCCGGCTGCCGGCCGACGCCGACTACCTCGTCCACCTGCTGCCGACCATGCTGCTGATCGGCGGTGGCGGTCTGGTGCTCTCCGGTCTGACCGCGCTGGGCATGTCGGGTGCCGGGGCGGCCGACGCGGGTACCGCCTCCGGTCTCTTCAACACCACCCAGCAGGTCGGTGCGGCTCTCGGCGTCGCCGTCCTGACCACCCTCGCGGCCACCCGGACCGAGGCGCTGACCGGCGCCGGTCACCCCGCCGCGGAGGCTCTCACCGGCGGGTTCCGGCTCGCGTTCACGGTCGCCGCCGCGCTGCTGGGACTGGCCCTGCTGGTCACGGCCGTCGTCCTGAAGCCCGCCCGGAGCACGAACTCCGCCGAGCCGCCCGCCGTGCCGGTGCTCTGACCTGCCATATCGCAGCGGGCCACCGGGGCTACCACCCCGGTGGCCCGCTGCGTTGTCACGGCGCGAACGGTGGCCGGCTGTCAAGGATTCGGAAGGGATTCCGGGGCATTTCTCATGTCCCGTTCGGGACATGTCGGCTATGCCGGTCTTCGCGGACTTGTGCCTCGGAACGAAGTGGCCGGAGATCCTCCGGATATGGGTATTAGGTGTGATCATCGCCAAATTCAGGACGGAATCCGTAGCCGTGTGGAAAGGCGGTTCGGCCTCGTCCCGTCCCGGTGCTCGCCGGAGCGCGGAGCGGGACCGGGGGGTGACGGACGAGCACGGAAGAGCACGAAAGGGCACGGGGGAGCCGCGCGGGAGGGCAGCGCGGGAGGGCAGCGCCGCAGTACCGGAGGGCAGCGCGAGGCGGCCGACGGCGAGGAGCGGCGGCGGCGAAGGAGGCGGGGGCTGCGCGGGCGGCGGCCGGCGGGGTCGGCACAACGGCCACCGAGGGGCGCGGTGCGCGAGTGCTGGGCCGGGTTCTCCGGCCGGGGGGCACTCCGCGTCGCGGCGTTCGAGCGGGCCCGTCCTCCGCCGGTCGGTCGGGATCGGTTGCCGACGGTGACCGGGGGTGGGCCGAGCCGGGTCAGGCGGCGCGTTCGGCCTGGGCCAGCGTGACGGCGAGGGAGCGCCAGACCTCGGAGGCGAGGTCGATGTTGGCCGCGTCCTGGGCCTGTTGGGCGAGTTGTTCCAGCTCCCGGATCGCGACGTCGCGCTCACCGTTCAGGATGCGCAGCTGGTTGCGCAGCATGAGGTGCCGGACGCGGTCCCGAAAGGACAGGTGCTCGGGGTGGTCGCCGAGCCGTTCGCAGAGTTCCCGGGCGGCCGGGCGATCGTCCTGGTGGAAGGCCAGGTGGGCCTGGAGGGTGAGGAACTCCTGCTGGTGGACCGGCAGGTTGAGCAGCTCGACGGCCGGGGCGGCCTCGCGGAGCCGGCGTTCGGCCTGGTCGGTGCGGCGCGGGTCCATCCGCAGGTAGAGCGAGGCGGCGGCGAGTCTCAGCCGCATCCAGAGCAGCAGTTCCTCGTTGCCGGTGCCCAGCAGGTCCATGGCCTGTTCCAGCAGCGCGGCGGCGTCGGCGTGCCGGCCCTGGCGGATGCGGATGCTGCCGGCCGTCCAGAAGGACTCGGCGCGCAGGGCGACGGGGAGTTCGTCGGCGAGCCGGAGCACCTGGTCGGTGTGGTCCACGGCCTCGACCAGCCGGCCGGTCTCCGCCTCGACGGAGATCAGGACGAGCAGGGTGCGGGTCAGGTCGCTGCGGGAGAGCTGGTGCTCGGTCGCGAGGGCGTAGGCCTCGGTGGCCATCCGGTGGGCGGCGGGGACGTCGCCGGTGGTCCTCTGACATCGCGCCAGCTGGACCCGGGCTCTGACCTGCAGATGGGGGTGCTCGATCTGGTCGCTCAGCTCGGTGAGCGACTGCAGGGTGCGCTGCTGGTCCTGGCGGGCGCCGCTCTTGCGCTGGTTCTCGGCCAGCATCCAGAGGGACTGCCAGCGCAGTGCGGGGTGGGTGGGGGCGCCCTGCCGCACGGTGTCCAGCAGCATGCGGGTGGCGTCCTCGGTGTCACTCCCGGAGACCACCATGGCGAGCGTCTCGGCGGTGCGGTCGGTCGGCTCGGCCTGGAACGAGGAGAGCGGCAGGTCCAGCTTGTCGCAGAGGTAGGCCACCGCGCGGTCGGTCGGCGGGCGGCTGCCCGACTCCAGACGGGAGAGGTAGGCGGCGGACATGCCGGGCCCTGTCAGCTGGGCCTGCGAGATGCCTCGGTTCTGCCGGATCGTCCGTAGCCGGATCCCGAAGTAGGGCTGTGGCAGGGTTTGGATGGACGTCTGGAGCATGGCGACGACACTGCCACAGCGCCACCGGCATTTGTCAAGCCCGCACCGGGGCCCCGGCAATTCTGTCAAACCGGGGCCCGGTACGCGGTGGATCAGGGCTGGTCGGAGCCGCTCACGGCCACTCGATGTCGCCCTCCTTGCCGTCGGGTACGACGATCGTGATGCCACTTCCCGCCGTGGTCGTGGAGGCGGGGTGGCCGGACAGCGTATGGAGGCTCTGGACTGCGCCGAATGCGAGGACCACCGCCAGTCCGGTGAGCGCGAGCGTGCGGCGGAGTGTGTTCATCGTGCATTCCCTAGGGTTGTTCAGCAGTGAATCCTGGCGGCGGTACGGGCCGGCTTCCCCCCGATCACTCCGCAGCGGCAAGGTAGCTCACCTCGGGTTCTTTGACAAGCATCTGCCAAAGAGATTGACAAACTTGGCAAGCGATCGAAGGGTGCTGTCTTATGAGGCGGTAGCGGAGAAGGGGGTGGGGGCAGTGACGGGGGCTGTCACGTCCGAGGTCAACAGCGTGCCGATCGCGGAGTTGAGGCCGGCCGACTCGCCGCGGCTCGCGGGCGAGGACAGCGGACATGTCGAGACGCTTGCACAGAGCGGGACGGCCTTCGACCCGATCCTGGTGCACCGGGCCACCCGGCGGGTGGTCGACGGCATGCACCGGTTGCGCGCCGCAGCCCTGCGGGGCGAGCGCCAGATCAGGGTGCGTTACCTGGACGGGCCGGAGGAGGAGATCTTCATCCGCTCGGTCGAGGCCAACGTGGCGCACGGCCTCCCGCTGACCCTGGGGGACCGCCGGGCGGCGGCCACCCGCATCCTCGGCTCCCACCCGGGCTGGTCGGACCGGGCGATCGCCCGCACCACCGGGCTGTCGCCGAAGACCGTGGGGGCGATCAGGCGGCGTTCGAGCGAGGAAAATCCTCAGTCGAGCGCCCGGGTCGGCCAGGACGGGCGGATCCGTCCGGTGGATCCCGTCGAGGGCCGCCGAGCCGCGGTCGCGCTGCTGACCGAACGGCCCGAGGCGACCCTGCGGGAGATCTCGCAGGCCGTGGGCATCTCGTCCAGCACCGCGCACGAGGTGCGCCGACTGCTGCGGCAGGGGGAGGACCCGCTCCGGCTGGCCGGCCGGTTCCCGAAGCAGGACCGTCGCGCACTCCCGGCCCGGCCCGGCCAGGGTGCGCGGTCGCGGACCCCGGAGCCCGACCGGTCGGGCATCCTGGAGCGGCTCGCGAAGGACCCGTCGCTGCGCTTCACCGAGTCCGGGCGGCTGCTGCTGCGCTGGCTGGGCACCCATGACTTCGACGCGCGGACCGGCCAGGAGCTGATCGCCGCCGTGCCGCCGCACTGCGCCGCCGCGGTGGCCGACCTCGCGAGCAGCTTCGCGCGCGAGTGGAGCCGCTTCGCCGAGGAGCTGGCCCAGCGGGCCGACCTCCCGGACGGTGGCCGCCCCAAGGCTTCTTGACGCTCGATCACGAGCGTTGCGAGGATCGACGCGCTGCTGCCGTGAGTGCGACGAGAGCCACCGGCGTGGTGGCTCTCCGCGCGTTCGTCCCGCCTTCCTCCGTGCTCGGCGCCCGCAGCGCGTCGACACCGCAGGCTCCGGACCCCGAGCCTGCGCCCTGGCCGGCCGGACCGCGACCATCCCTGCTTCCGAACACCAAAGGAGACGGCCGTGGCGCCAGCCACCGAGTCCACTGTCGACATCGCCATCGTCGGAGCCGGCCCCGCGGGCCTGTACGGCGCGTACTACGCCGGGTTCCGCGGTCTGACCAGTGCGGTCATCGACGCGCTGGAGCAGCCGGGCGGCCAGGTGGCCGCGCTCTACCCCGAGAAGCGGCTGTACGACGTGGCCGGCCATGTCGCGGTCAAGGGGCGGGAGTTGATCGACAACCTGCTGGAGCAGGCCGCGACCTTCGAGCCCCGCTACCTGCTCGGGCAGACCGCGACGACCCTCGTGCCGAACGGCACCGGGTGGGAGCTCACCACCGACGCGGGCAGCCGGATCCTCGCCGGGGCGGTGGTGATCTCCGCCGGCATCGGCCGCGTGGTGCCCCGCACCCTGCCGTGCTCGCTGCCCTACGAGGGCCGGGGCGTCGCCTACCACGTGCCCCGGCTGGAGGAGCACCGCGACCGCGACGTGGTGATCGTCGGCGGCGGCGACAGCGCGGTGGACTGGGCGCTGGCCCTGGCTCCGATCGCCCGGTCGGTCACCGTCGTCCACCGGCGCGGCAGCTTCCGGGCCCACGAGCACAGCGTGAAGCAGCTGTACGCCGCCCCGGTCCGGGTCGTCACCGACGCCCAGGTCACCGCCTGCCACGGCGCGGACCGGCTGGAGGGCGTGACCGTCGGGACCCCGGAGGGCGAACTGGCGCTGCCCGCCCAGGCCCTGGTCGCCGCACTCGGCTTCTCCTCCCAACTGGGCCCGATCGCCGACTGGGGCCTGGCGCTGGAGAACCGCCAGATCCTGGTCGACGCGGCGATGCGGACCAGCCTGCCGCAGGTGTACGCGGTCGGGGACGGCTGCACGTACGAGGGCCGGGTCCCGCTGATCTCGGTCGGCTTCGGCGAGGCCGCCACCGCGGTGAACCACGCGGCCGTGGCGCTGCGCCCCGGTGCCCAGCTGGCCCCGGAGCACTCGTCCGACTTTCCGCAGTCCGGTCCGGCCTGAGCCGACGACCGCCCCGACGCGCTCCGGCGCGTGCCGCCACACCGATGAGAGGAAGCCAATGATGACGACACCTCAGATTGAATCGGGCCAGTTCAGTGACGTGATCCCCGGAGTGGTCGACGGGACGGTCACCGCCACGCTCGACGCGGAGGGCAACGTCTCCCTCCACGTCCTGGTCGGCCGGCACGGCCGGAACTCCGAGCGGTGCGACCACATCGAGTTCATCCTCACCGAGGAGAACGCCCGGCAGCTGGGCGCGATGCTGACCACCGCCACCGCCACCGCCGCCCGGACCGGTCCGGTGCCCTGCTCGGTGGGCGTCCGGCTGAACTCCCCCTTCAGCGGGACCGAAGCGGACCTCGCCTCCGCCGGTCCGTCGGCGCGTTGAGCTACGCGCTGACGGCCTCCCAGGTCGTTCGCATGCTCGGCGACTGGCGGGCGGCCGGGCCGGCCTACGCGGACCTGGCGGAGGCGTTCCAGGTGCTGATCTCCGACGGCAGGCTGCCGGCGGGGGCCCGCCTCCCCGCCGAGCGGACCTTCGCCGCCCAGTGCGGGCTCAGCCGCAACACCGTCACGGCGGCCTACCGGATCCTGCGCGAGCGGGGGTTCCTGGCCAGCGACCGCGGCGCGGGCTCGTTCGTCCGACTGCCGGAACCCGGCCGACGGACCCGGGCCCCGTACTCCCTGGCGGCCCGCGGCGCCGGGTCGATCGACCTGGCGGTCGCCTCGCTGCCCGCCCCCGAGGCCGTCCTCGGCGCCGCGACCAGGCTGGCCGCCGGCGACCTCGGCCGGTACTCGCACCTGCTCGGCTACGACGTCGCGGGCGTGGCCGACCTGCGCCGGGTGATCGCCGAGGACTTCACCCGCCGGGGCGCCGCGACCGACCCCGGCCAGATCCTGGTCACCGCGGGCGCCGACCACGCGCTCGGCCTGATCATCCGCCTGCTGTCCCGCCCGGGCGAGGCGCTGATGACCGACAGTCCGACGTACCCCAACGTCATCGACCTGACCAGGGCGCTGGGCCGCCGGCTGCTGACCGTGGGCCTCGGCGCGGACGGCTGGAACACCGACGTCTGGAAGTCCGCACTGCGCCAGGAGGCACCGCGGCTGGCCTACCTGATGCCGGACTTCCACAACCCGACCGGCCTGGTGATGCCGGACTCCGCGCGGTCCGCGATCGTCGACGCCTCGCGCCGCTCCGGTACCTACCTGGTGGTCGACGAGGCGCTGCGCGACCTCGCGCTCGACGGCGAGGAGCTGCCCCCGCCGATGGCCTCCTACTCGACGCCCGATCACGTCATCACCATCGGCACCATGAGCAAGACCTGCTGGGCCGGCCTGCGGGTGGGCTGGATCCGCGCGTCCAAGCCGGTGATCGCCCGGCTGATCGGGCTGCGCAACCTCGTCGACACCGGCAACTCGCTGCTCACCCAGCTCATCGGGCTGCGGGTGCTGGAGTCCGCGGACAGCCTGCTGCGGGAGCGGCGGGAACTGCTGCTGGAACGCCGCCGGGTGCTGGTGAACCTGCTGGCGCGGGACTTCCCCGACTGGCGGTTCTCCCTGCCGCACGGCGGACTCTCGCTCTGGGTGGACCTCGGGGCCCGGCTGGGCTCGCCACTGGCGCAGGCGGCGGGCCGGCGCGGGCTGGAGATCCTCTCCGGCGGCCGGTTCGGCGTGGACGGCACGTTGGAGAGCCACATCCGGATCCCGTTCGTCGCCGACGAGCGGACGCTGGTCGCGGGCTGCGAGCGCCTCGCGGAGGCCTGGCGGGAGGTCGTGCTGAGCAGCCGGGGGAGCCGGCGGGCGCAGGCGGCGGCCTGATGCCGGCGGGCCGCCGTCACGGCGCCAGCGCCAGCGGCGCCCCGCCCGCCGGCGCCGGCGCGCTCGGCAGTTCGCGCATCCGCCGCAGCGGCGAGAGGAGGACCGGCAGGACGGCGAAGAGCTCGCCGATGACGCCCACCCACATCGCCTGCCGGACGCCCAGGCTCTGTCCCAGCACGCCGCCGATCAGCGCGCCCAGGGGCATCGCGCCCCAGACCAGGAAGCGCACCGTCGCCGTCATCCGGCCCAGCAGCGGCTTCGGGCAGAGCTGCTGGCGGAACGCGACCCCGGTGATCTTGAAGGTCATGAAGACCACCCAGCCCAGGGCCTGGAGCGCCAGGGCGACCGCGAACCGCCAGTCGGCCTGGTACATCGGCAGGGCCAGCAGCCACAGCACGGCGCTGGTGATCATCGCCGCGCACATCGCCGGCCCCTGGCCGAACCTGGTCACGATCCGCACCGTGACCAGGCTCCCGATCAGGCCGCCCACGGCCTCCGCGGTGAACACCAGCCCGCACAGGAACGGCGACAGGTGGAGCTCGCCGGCCAGCAGCACCAGCAGCATCGAGGCGCCGATCGTGCCGCACATGTTGGAGATCGCCGCGGTGAGGGTGATCGACCGCAGCAGCCGGTCGCCGAAGACGAACCGCAGCCCCTCGCCGATCTCGGCCCGCAGGCTCGCGTCCGGACGGATCCGCGGCCGCTCCTCGGGCCGTCTGATCCGGCTCACGAAGAGCGCCGAGAGGACGAAGCTCACCGCGTCGACCACGATCGCCACCGGCGCGGTCAGTGCCCCGACCAGCACCCCGCCCGCACCCGGCCCGCCGACCTGGATCGTGCTGCGGCTGGCCTCGATCTTGACGTTGGCCTCCACCAGCTGCCCGTCCTCCACCAGATGGGGCAGGTAGCTGCCGTGCGCCGCGTCGAAGAACGCGGTGCAGACCGACATCCCGAAGGCCACACCGTACAGCTGGAGGAGCGTCAGGCAGTCCAGCCAGGAGGCGATCGGGACGGAGGCGAGCAGCGCGGCCCGGCCCAGGTCGCCGAGGACCATCACACGCCGCCGGCGCACCCGGTCCACCCAGGCACCGGCCGGCAGGCCGATGAGCAGGAAGGCCAGGTACTCGAAGGTCACCAGCAGGCCCGCCTGGAAGGGCGTGGCGTGGAGCGTGCCGATCGCGACGAGCGGAAGGGCGATGAGCGTGACGGCCGTTCCCGCCTGGCTCACCGAGTCGGCCGCCCAGAACCGACGGAAGTCGGTATGGCGGAAGAGACTGGTGCGAGGCGCTGTCATGGCCGCCAACACCACCACCCTGGAGCCGGAACGGCCATTGTTTTAGTCTGGGCGAAAACCTCGCAGGCGGGCGGAGGACGAGGCCATGGGTGAACTGCGGTTCGGCGTGCACGACATCGTCAACATCAGGTTCGCGATCTCCCCGCTCTGGGAGACGGTCGCCAGCCTCCGGGCGGTTGCCGACCCGGGCCGGCACGTCGTCCACCTCCCCTGGATCAGACGGGCTCTGGCGCTGCGGCAGGACCGCGGCCTGACCGTCCGTACGGCGCCGCTCAGCGCCCTGCTGCTGCCGCTGCACGACGACGGGCCGGCCTTCCTGACGCCGTCTCCGCGCTGCCCGCTGGCCGAGATCGAGGAGGAGCTCGCGATCCTGCTGGCCACCCCGGCCGAGGAGGTGCGGGCCGGTCTCGGCGCCGCCTGCCCGGTGCAGCCCCGGTCGCCGTTCGGGCGTCGGATCGCCGAGGACCCGGAGCGGGCGCTGCCCGAGCTGGCCGACGCCGTGCACGCCTGGTGGCTGGCGGCGGTCAAGCCGCACTGGCCGCGGATCCGCGCCGTGCTGGAGGCGGACATCGCCCACCGCACCCGCCAGCTCGCCGAGGACGGCATCCAGCAGGTGCTGGGCGGCCTCCACCCGAGCCTGCACTGGGCGGGGGACCGCCTGGTCTCGCCGGACCTCCCGGCCGCCGGGCTGGACCTGGGCGGGGCGGGGATCACCCTCACCCCCAGCGCCTTCGCGGGCCGGTTCCACCTGCTGCCCGGCCACCGGTCGTGCCCGCCCGGCGCGGTCTACCCGTCCCGGGCGCTCGGGGTGCTCTGGGAGCGCCGGGAGAGCGCGGGCGACGGCCTGGCCCGCCTGCTCGGCCGCAGCCGGGCCCAGCTGTTGGCCTGCACCAGCTCGCCGACCACGACCACGCAGCTGGCCGCCCGCACCGGACTCAGCCTGGGCGCGGTCTCCCAGCACCTCGCGGTGCTGCGCGACGCCGGGCTGGTGACCAGCCACCGGTACCGGCGCGAGGTGAATTACACGGTCAGTGACCTGGGGACGGCCCTGTTGCAGCAGACGTAGTTCCGGGCGGTATCGCGTTGACAGACCGACCGGCCGCCCAGCATGCTCCTCTGGTGTCCCAATCGAGCCCGGCGCCCAAAAAGAGCCTGATTTCCCACCACGATTTCCGGCAACTCTGGGCCGGCCAGTCCATCAGCCAGATCGGCTCGGCGGTGACGTTGCTCGCCCTGCCGTATCTGGCGATCAAAGAGCTGGACGCCACGCCTTTCCAGGTGACACTGCTCACGATGTTCCAGTACCTCGCCTTCCTGCTGCTCGGCCTTCCGGCCGGTGCCTGGGTCGATCGAATGCGGCACCGCCGGGTGATGATCGTGGGCGATGTGGGCCGCGCGATTCTGCTCGGCTCCATTCCGGTCGCCCACGCCTTCGACGCGCTCACGCTGACCCAGCTCTACGCCGTCACCTTCGGCACCTCGGTGCTCACCCTCTTCTTCGACGTGGCCTATCAGAGCGTGCTGCCCTCGCTGGTGGCCGACGAGCAGCTCGTCGAGGGGAACGCCAAGCTGGAGGCGACCCGCAAGGTCGCCGAAGTCGGTGGGCCCGGCCTGGCCGGCGCGGTGATCAACGTCCTCAGCGCACCGCTGGCCATCGCGGTCAACTCGGTCAGCTTCCTGGGCTCCGCGCTGTTCCTGACCCGCATCCGCCGGCCCGAGCGGCGGGCGGAGCCCCGCACCGACGGCAACCTGCGCAAGGAGATGGGCGAGGGCCTGCGCTTCGTGCTCGGCCACCCGATCCTGCGGCCGATCGCCGCCACGGCGACGATCTCCAACCTGTGGGGCACCATCGGCATCTCGCTGCTGGTGGTGCTGCTGGCGGACACCCTGCACCTGTCGGCGCTGCTCGTCGGCCTGGTCTTCAGCGCCGCGGCGGTGGGCGGCATCGCCGGCGCGGTGCTGGCGGAGCGGGTCGTCGCCCGGCTGGGCCAGGGGCCGGCGATCTGGATCTGCATGGTCGCCAGCACGGTCTGCTGGTTCCTCGCCCTGCCGCTCTACCAGGACGACTGGCGGCTCGCCCTCGGCATCGTGCTGCACGGCCTGGGCTGGATCCCGTTCATCATCTACAACGTCACCCAGGTCAGCTTCCGGCAGCGGGTGACCCCCAAGCACCTGATGGCCCGGATGAACGCCACGATCCGGTTCATGGTCTGGGGCGTGGTGCCGATCGGCGCGCTCCTCGCCGGGGTGCTGGCCGAGAACTACGGGGTCCGGGCCGCGATGTGGGTGGGTGTGGTCGGCGAGCTCTTCGCCGTCCTGCCGGTCGTGATCTCGCCGCTGCGCTCCATGCGGGAGCTCCCGACCGCGCCGGAGGACGAGCTCGTGGCGGCTCCCGCCACCGTGTGACCTCCGCTTCCGTCCGGCCGTCGCCCCCGGGGCCGCGGCGGCCCCCGCTATTCGCACACTGTTTCTCCGGCCGCGCGTTTCGGCGGTGCCCGATTTAACCCGTCGGCTGTTTCTCCGACGCTCCGGTAATTCCTCGGCCCGTGGCCGGCTCGTTCCACCGAGCCGGCCACGGGCCTTTTCGCACGCCGGGCGGCCGGAGCCATGGTGCCAAGCATGATGAATTGGCACTGTCCGAGCACCGCGCCGGTTGCTAGCGTCCTTATCGACGGGGAATGCGCCATTGAGCCGCACATTCGGAGCAGTATGTGGCGCCTCCCTGGCATGGCAGCGCATTGGTACTAGGAGGAAACAAGTGGCAGCGGAAACCCTGGACCGCGAGAAGCTGGAAAACCTCGCGGCCGAGCTGATGGAGAAGCAGTTCCAGCGCGTTCCCAAGATGCGCGAGCTGCACGCCGGCGAGTGGACGGACCGGGACTTCTACATCCGTCACATCACCGAGACCGTGCTTCGCATCCGTCTGAACAACGAGGTCGACACCTACGCCCTCTTCAAGGTCGGTTCGAAGGACGACACCCTCGCCGCCCACCTCGCCAAGTACCTGGCGGAGGAGTTCGGTCACGAGAGCATGTTCACCCGTGACCTCTTCAAGTTCGGTCTGACCCAGGAGGACATCGACACCACCGATGTCTTCCCGGCGACCAAGAAGCTGATGGGCTACCTGCGTCTCGAGGCCGACTCGCGTGGCCCGGCGCCCACGACGGTCTGGGACTGGCTGGTCGAGTGGTACTCGGACCGCTACAACCCCACCATCACGAACAAGGCCGCCGAGGACTTCGGCCGCGAGTTCGTCGCGGGCACCGCGACCCACATCGAGTTCGACGAGTCGCACGACCACGACGAGCTGATGTTCCGTACGGTCGCCCGCGCGGTCGAGGTGTTCGGCACCCCGAGGCAGGCGTACCAGGACCTCGCGACCTTCGTGGAGCTCATCGGTGACTACTTCGCCGAGCTCTACGAGCTGACCGTGGGCAGCAAGCAGCCCGCCGGGGTCTGAGTGAGAACGGCACGGGCGCGGCCACCCGCCGCGCCCGTGCCGGCCGCCCCTGATCATGTCGCGCACCCGTCCGTGAGGGTTGAACACTGATGTCTGAACAACTGCCCGCCCCGCGCGGGCGCGTCCTGATCGTCGAGCCGAGCTCGTCAGGGGTCGCCCTGCTCGCGGAGGCGCACGCGCTCGGGTTCGAGACCGTCGTGGCGTCGGCGGACGTCGACGACCGTCGCCTCCCGGACGCGGCCCGCGCCCACGTCGACCGGCTGGTCGTGGTGGACACCAACGACGAGCAGGCGCTGGCCGAGGCCGCCGCCGCACTCCACGCCGAGCGCCCGCTGGCGGGCATCGTGCCCGGGTTCGAGTTCTACGTGGACACCGTGGCCCGGCTGGCCCCGGCCCTGGGCCTGCCCGGTCTGCGCGCCGACACCGCGCGGGGGCTGCGCAACAAGGCCACCATGCGCCGGCTCGTCGAGGCGGCGGGGCTGCGGGTGCCGCGGCACGCCGAGGCCACCGACGAGCAGGAGCTGCTCGCCGCCGCGGCCCACGTCGGCTACCCGGCGGTCCTCAAGCCCACCGAGTCCGCGGGCAGCATCCACGTCAGTCGGGTCGACTCGCCCGAGCAGCTCCTCGCCGCCTTCCGCAGCCTGCGCGCCGACCACCGGACCGACCTCGGCCGGGTGCTCGACGGCCCGGTGCTGCTGGAGGAGTACCTGGACGGTCCCGAGGTCAGCGTCGAGGGGTACGTCGAGGACGGCCGCGCCGTCGTCCTGGCCGTCACCACCAAGATGCTCGGCCCGGAGCCCTACTTCGTGGAGCTCGGCCAGATCATGCCGCACCCGGCGGCCCCGGAGGCCAAGGCGGCCATCGACGCCTACGTGGCCGGCGTCTGCGAGGCGCTGGGCGTCACCCGGGGGCCGTTCCACTGCGAGCTGCGGCTGCCGGCGGGGGAGCCGGTCCTGATCGAGCTCGGTGCCCGGCTGGCCGGCCACCGCATCCCGAACCTGGTGGAGGCCGTCACCGGGGTCTCCCAGGTGCGGATCATGCTCGCCGGCTACACCGGTCTGACCGCCGAGGAGGTGGGTGCCGAGTCGGCGCCGACCGCCAAGTACGTGGGCATCGCCTGCTTCACGGCCTACGGGCTGACGCAGTACCAGGACGTCGAGGGTCTGGACGAGTTGCGCGCCCATCCGGACACCCTGGAGGTGCAGCTCTACGTCCGGCCGGGGGAGCCGATCCCGCCGGCCGAGGACTTCCGCTGCTTCCTCGGCCACGTGGTCTACACGGCCGAGTCGTACGAGGACGCCGCGACGCGTTGGCACGCCGTCCGGGACGAGGTGCGCTTTGTCTAGTCGAGAGATCCCGCAGTACCTGGTCATCAACCGGTTCGACGACGAGTTCGGCGAGTACCACCGGTTCGTCGAGCCGGGCAGCTGCCGGCTGGCGTACATCACGCTGCCCTGCGGCCTGCCGATCCTGGACGAGGAGAGCGCCCTCGACCTCGTCGTGGTCGACGACCTGGAGATCGGGACCCTGCTGCCCGTCGCCCGGCGGCTCGCCGAGCTGCACGGCGGCTTCGACGCCGTCGTGGGCCCCTCGGAGTACGACGTGCTCTCCACCGCGCAGCTGCGGGTGGAGCTCGGAGTCCCCGGCTGGGACCCGGAGTTCGTGACCGCCTTCCGCGACAAGGCCCGGATGAAGGACATCGTCGGCGGTGCGGGGCTGCGGGTGCCGCGGTTCTGCCGGCTGGACGCCGGCAGCACCGCCGCCGGGATCGCGGCCGAGGTCGGGTTGCCGCTGATCCTCAAGCCCCGGGCCGGCTGGTCGGCGCGCGGCGTGGTGCTCGTCCGCGACGAGGCCGAGCTGGCCGCGCTGCTGGTCGAGCAGGGCGAGGAGCTCGACGGCTACGAGTGCGAGGAGTACGTCGAGGGCGCGATCCTGCACGTGGACGGGATCCGCCGGGGCGGCAAGTTCCACTTCGTCAGCGCGTCGGAGTACATCAACACCTGCCTGGACTTCCTGACCGGCACCCCGCTCGGGTCGGTCCTGCTCGACCCCGGGCCCCGGCTGGACCGGGTCACCGAGTTCGCCGGCGGCTGCCTGGACGCCCTGGACCTCGTCGACGGCCCGTTCCACCTGGAGCTGTTCGACACGGCCGGCGGGGAACTGGTCTTCCTGGAGGTCGGCCTGCGCCCGGGCGGCGCGGAGGTGCCCTTCGTGCACCGGGACCTCTTCGGCATCGACCTGTTCGCCGAGGCGTTCCGGGCCACCATCGGCCTGCCGCCGGCGGTGGCGGCCGAGGCGCTGCCCGTCGGGGTCGCCGGCGGCTGGGTCAGCATTCCCGAACCGCGGCCGTACCCCAGCACGGTGGTGTCCCGCACCTCGCTGCTGGACACCGTGGACGAGGTGTACGCGGAGGTCGTCCCCGAGGTCGGCACCGTCTTCGACGGCACCGGCGGGTACGAGCACATCGGCGGCCGGTTCCGGCTGCGCGGCACCGACCACGCCGCCGTGCGGCGCGCGGCGCTCGCGGTGATGGACCGCTACCGGCTGGTGGTCGAGCACGAGGGGCCGGCCGCCCGATGACCTCTGCTCTCACCAGCCCGGTCGGGATCCTGATCGCCCGGGGCGGGCCGGACATCGACGAGGTGAAGATCCGCCGGGCCACCGCCGCCCAGCTGGCGGCGGTCGGCGAGCTGACCCGCTCGGCGGGCGCCGCCCTGCCGGACCGGCCGGAGGACTTCCACGCGGAGCGGATCGAGGAGTTCTGCCTGATCGAGCAGCTCGGCACGGTGGTCGCCTGCGTCGGTGTCCACCGCACCGGCGACGGCGCCGAGTTGTACGACCTGGCGGTGGCGCCGGCCAAGCGGGGCATCGGCCTCGGGCGGCTGCTGGTGGCCGCCGTGCTGCTGATGCTCAGCGGCGAGCCGGTGACGGAGGTCCGGGTGGAGCCGGGCGGGGCACGGGAGTGGTTCACCGCGCTCGGCTTCACCGAGGCGTCGCCGACCGTCCTGCGCCGGGACACCGCCGGCGGCTACGACGCGCTGGAGACCCTGGGGCGGATCGCCGATCTCCAGATCGAGTTCCAGCGCTCGGGCAAGACGCTGCGCTGGGAGCCGTCCTCCACAGCGCTGCTGATGTTCGCCCAACGCGGCGGCCTGAAGCCCGAGTCGCTCTGCTGGGCCGGCGTGTGCGGGACGTGCGCCGTCCGGATCAAGCGCGGCACCGTCAGCTACAACACCGACCCGGGGGTCGACCCCGAGGACGACGAGGTGCTGCTCTGCATCACCCGGCCGGTCACCGACCTGGTGCTGGATCTCTGAGCGGGCCGGCGCGGGGGCGCCGGCCCGAGGTGGTAGTGGCGGGACGCCGGCTCGGGGGGCCGGCGCCCCGCCGACGGCAGTGCGGGACTCGAGTACGGAACCGAGTGCGGAGAACGTGATGACGGAGAACCGACGATGACCAACCGTGTGACCGAGGCGTACAACGCCGCCTGCAAGATCCCGGGCAACGGCCTGGTCGACGTCATGCGGACGCTGGCGGCCAACCCGGCGATCCCGACCTGGAAGCGCCCCTACCCGCCGCGCCCCAACTTCGTCGAGGAGCGCGAGATCCGTGCCTTCGCCGACGACCTGATGGCCCTGCTGGGGATGCTCACCACGCTGCCCGACCGGCTCTTCGACGGCGACCTGGACCGCTTCCTCGACGCCGTCGGCGTCCGCGGCGCCCGCGCCGAGCTGATGCGCCGCCACGCGCACCAGACCCCGGTGGTCTTCGGCCGCGCCGACGTCTACCACGACGGCGACGCCTTCAAGCTGCTGGAGTTCGGCATCGGCAGCGACCTCGGCGGCTGGGACTGGGCCGGCGAGGTGCCGCGCGGCCTGCTGGAGATCGACGCCTTCGCGACGTTCGCCGCCGAGCACGGCCTGGGCTACGTGCACACCGGCCGGGAGACGGTGCGCACCATCAAGGAGGCCGCCAAGGTCATCGCGGGCGACCGCGAGCCGGTCGTCGCGATCATCGAGGGCCCGGGCGGGCTCGACACCTTCGGGGCGGCCACCTGGTACAACGTGCACCGCGTCATGCGCGGCCTCGGCCTGGACCTCCACCTCGGCGAGCTGGACGACCTGGAGGTCAAGGACGGCCGGCTGGTGCTGGACGGCCACGTCATCGACGTGGTGTGGCGCGCCTTCGAC
Source organism: Kitasatospora sp. NPDC050463 (assembly GCF_040655255.1). Classification (NCBI taxonomy): domain Bacteria; kingdom Bacillati; phylum Actinomycetota; class Actinomycetes; order Kitasatosporales; family Streptomycetaceae; genus Kitasatospora; species Kitasatospora sp. NPDC050463. Next base: position 125,160 of record NZ_JBFAJO010000013.1, on the reverse strand, counting down.
ACCGACCAGCTGCTGGAGGACCCGGCGTTCGTCGAGCTGGCCGAGCCGGTCTTCCGGGCCCACGAGGCCGGCAAGGTGCTGCTCTGGCACACCCTGCAGAGCAACCTCTTCGGCGAGAAGGGCTGCATGGCCCTGCTCTCCGACCCGTACTACGCCATCGGCTTCACGGCCGAGGAGCGCGGCGTCATCGACCGCGTACTGCCCTGGACGAGGTCCCTCCAGCGCGCGGAGGACCTGCTGGTCCCCGGTCGCCTGGACGACCTGATGGCGCGCCGCGACACCCTGATCCTCAAGCCCAACAACCTGTTCGGCGGGCACGGCGTGGTCGCCGGCTGGGAGACGGCCGAGGACGCCTGGCGGACCGCCCTCACCGAGGGCGCGGCCGCGGGCTGCGTGGTGCAGGAGCGGGTCGTCCCGCGCACGGAGTTCATGGTCGACCCGGCGACCGGCGAGGAGAAGCCCTGGCAGACCCTCTGGGGCGTCTTCTACCAGCCGGACGGCTACGCCGGCGCCCAGGCCCGGGTCGTCCCGGCCGGTTCCACCGAGGTCATCGGGCACCGCTCCATCGACCAGGTCCACACCGGTTCGGTGCTGACGTACTGAGCCGTCCGCGCCGAACCGCCGTACACAATCAGGATGGGTGAAGTGAGAACGTCGGAAGACCACGGAATGTCACACGTCATCGTGATGAACCGTTGGAAGGACACCTACGCCGACTACGCCGCCTACATCGACCACACGCGGTGTGCCGTCACGTACATCACCAGCCCGCTCGGGCGCGGAGCCGTCCCCGAGGGCGCGGCCGAGATCGTGACCCTGGACGACATCCAGGACCTCGCGCAGCTGCGCGCCGCCGTCCTGGGCCTCGCCGAGCGCCACGGCGCCCCGGACCGCCTCATCACGCTGAAGGAGGAGGACCTGGAGAACGCCGCCATCGTCCGGGCCGAGCTCGGGCTCCCCGGCATGCGGCTCGACGAGGTCCTCGCGTTCCGCGACAAGGTGGTCATGGGCGAGCGGATCGCCGCCGCCGGCCTGCCGATCCCGGCCTTCGCCGCGGTGTCCGAGGCCGAGGACATCACCGCCTTCGCCGCCGAGCACGGCTGGGACCTCGTGGTGAAGCCGCGCGACGGCAGCGGCAGTGCGGGCGTCGTGGTGATCTCCGGCCCGGAGGACCTGGCGCGCGTCGAGTTCGGCCGCTGGAAGCTCATGGTGCAGGTGCGCAACCCGCACCTGATCTGCCACGTGGACGGCATCTTCGACGGCGAGCGGCTGCTGGTCTGGCGCGGCTCGCGCTACGTCAACACCTGCCTCGACTTCGCCCACGGCACCTTCTACGGCTCCATCGAGGAGGCCGACCCGGAGCTGCACCGGATCATCGGAGAGGCCACCGAGCGGTACATGCGCGCGCTGACCGACCGGGCGACCCCGTTCCACCTGGAGCTGTTCCTGGAGGAGACCGAGTCCGGCGCCACCTGCTCCTTCCTGGAGACCGGTGCCCGGGTCGGCGGCGCGGAGACGCCGTTCCTCTGGCGCGAGGTGCACGGGTACGACCTGATGAAGGCGGCGTTCCACCTCCAGCTCGGGGTGCCGCTCCAGGAGGGCATCGACTGGGCCGCGCAGGACGTCGCCGGCTTCCTGGTGGTCCCGGCGCCCGCGCCCCGGCCGTGCCGCTTCACCCAGATCACCTCGATGGTCGGCCGGACCCCGGGCCCGTACGCCGAGTCGCTGGCCAAGGTGGGCGACGTCCTGCCGGTCGCGCACGGCTACGAGCACGTCGGCGGCCGCTTCCGGTTCCGCGGCGCCACCGCCGATGAGGTCCTGGAGTCGATCACCGAGACGTTCAAGGGCTACACCGTCGCGGCGGAGACGGTGGAAGCCGCCGCGGTGTGACGGTGGCCCGGGAGCCCGGAGTCCGGATCTCCAACAGCCGTGGCCCGCACATGTCGAGACGGCCTGTCAGGAAGGCCCCGACCTGCGTACCGTGACCGTGGCGAACGGCCGTGGGCCACCCCCCACGGCCGGATCCGAGACCGAGACCCGTGCCCGAGCACCGCGGAAGGACCACCACCTCATGCCCCCAGCGACCACTACGACGGGCCGTGCTCGCAAGGCACTTCCGGGCACCTACGGCGCCGCCGCCCTCGCCGTCGGCGCGATGATCTGCGTCCAGTCCGGCGCCGCGGTGTCCACCTGGATGTTCCCGACGGCCGGGCCGCTCGGCACCGCCTCGCTGCGGCTGGCCTTCGCGGCCGCGATCATGCTGATCTGGGCCCGGCCGCGACTGCGCGGCCGCAGCCGGCAGGACCTCCTGCTCGCGGCGGCGCTCGGCACGGTGAGCGCGGTGATGACGATCTGCTACTTCGAGGCCATCGACCGGATCCCGCTCGGGGTCTCCAGCGCGCTGGAGTTCCTCGGGCCGCTCGCCGTGGCGGTCGCCGGTCTGCGCCGCCGGATCGACGTGATCTGGCCGCTGCTCGCGGTCTGCGGCGTGCTCGCGCTCACCCAGCCGTGGAACGGCTCGGTCGATCTCGTCGGGCTGGCCTTCGGCGCCGCCTCCGGTGCGGCGCTCGGCGGCTACGTGGTCTTCACCCAGCGCGTCGGCGACCGGTTCTCCGGTGTCGACGGGGTGGCCATCTCGCTGTCCGTGGCGGCCGTGGTCGCCGCGCCGTTCGGGCTGGTGCACGCCGTGCCGGTGCTCACCCCGGGCATCCTGCTCGGCGCGGCCGGGGCGGCGGTGCTGCTGCCGGTCCTGCCGTACGTCCTGGAGATGCTCGCGCTGCGCAAGCTCACCACGGCCGCGTTCGGGACGCTGCTGAGCTTCGAGCCGGGCTTCGCCACGCTGATCGGCTTCGTGCTGCTGCACCAGACCATGAGCCTGCTCCAACTCGCGGGCGTGGTCTGCGTGGTCGCGGCCAGCCTCGGTGCCGTGCGCCGCGGCGAGCGGGTGCCCGAGCAGCCCGCCGAGCCCGTCCCGACCCCGGAGAAGGCCACCACCGGCTGACCCGCCCACCCACCGCGCGCGTCCACCCCGGGGTGGACGCGCGCGGTCGTCGTCACGGCCAGACCAGGCAGTACAGCTGGTGCCCGGCGTCGTGCAGCCGGTTCGCGAAGTCCTGCCACTCGTGCAGCATGCTGTAGATCACGAAGGCGTCCCGGGGGCCGCGCCGGTCGGGCACGGTGGACCAGATGAACGCGGCGGCGCCGAGCTCCGTCTCGTCGGCCTTGCGCAGCGGTTCGACGACGTTCTGCGGGAGCTGCACCACGGCGTAGTCGGGGTGCAGCACGACCAGCTCCAGCGGCGGGACCTGGTGCAGCGGTACGCCCTGGATGCCGGTGAGGACCATGGCGCTCATGGTCTCCGGCTTGATCTTGGTGGAGAGGTGGCCGTTGGGCGAGCCGCTCGTCTCCATCAGGTCGCCGAGCCGCCCCAGCGAGCCGAGCTCGCCCGCGTCCAGACCGAGCCCTCCGGGGCCGAGCGCGGTGGGGACTCTGGCGGCGGTGGCGCGGTCGGGTGCGCCGAAGTACTTGTACGTCACCCCCACGCGTCCCTCACCCCGCCTCTCACGACCGCGACCGCCACGCCCCGTACCCGCTCCCGTACCCCCGCGTGCGGCCTCGGCGGGGCGGCGGGGGCCACCCGCGGCCTCGTCGTAGCCGTCCTGCGCCTCGGACACTCGGACCATCCTCACCGGAATTCGCCGGAATCGACAGACCCCCGCACGTCCGGCGTCCCACCGGACGTGCTCCTTACCCGTCATGCGCCGCCGTACCCAGTCGCGGCACGCGGCAGTCCTCTTCACACCCCTGAAATACCCGGAGCTCCTGCACACCCGGAGTCCACAGTCTGACTGGTCCGTGCAGCCGGCGTCGCCAGGGGCCCCGTTGTACGGATAACCGTACAGACTTCGTCGCCCGGATCATCGTTCCAGATGATGAGGTCCGACATGCAGAGGTGAAGGACACGATTTGAGACCATGTCTCCCGTGAGCTACCCCTACGAAGCCCCCCAGTCCCAGTCGCTCTTCGACCGCGCCTCGGTCGTCACGCCCGGCGGCGTGAACTCCCCGGTGCGCGCCTTCCGCGCGGTCGGCGGTACGCCGCGCTTCATGGTGTCCGGCACCGGCCCCTACCTCACCGACGCCGACGGCCGCGAGTACGTCGACCTGGTGTGCTCGTGGGGCCCGATGATCCTCGGCCACGCGCACCCCGCGGTGATCGACGCCGTGCAGCGGGCCGTCGCGCACGGCACCTCCTTCGGCACCCCCGGCCAGGGCGAGGTCGAGCTGGCGGAGGAAATCGTCGCCCGGGTCGCCCCGGTCGAGCAGGTCCGCCTGGTCTCCTCGGGCACCGAGGCGACCATGTCGGCGATCCGGCTGGCCCGCGGCTTCACCGGCCGGGCCAAGATCGTGAAGTTCGCCGGCTGCTACCACGGGCACGTCGACGCGCTGCTGGCCGCCGCCGGGTCCGGCGTCGCGACCTTCGGCCTGCCGGACACCCCGGGCGTCACCGGCGCCCAGGCCGGCGACACCATCGTGCTGCCGTACAACGACCTGGCCGCGGTCGAGCAGGCCTTCCGGGCGCACCCGGGCGAGATCGCCTGCGTGATCACCGAGGCCTCGCCCGGCAACATGGGCGTCGTCCCGCCGCTGCCCGGCTTCAACGGCGGCCTGGCCCGGCTCTGCCGGGAGAACGGCGCGCTGTTCATCTCGGACGAGGTGATGACCGGCTTCCGGGTCTCCAAGGCGGGCTGGTACGGCCTGGAGGCGGCGAACGAGGGCTGGGCGCCGGACCTGCTCACCTTCGGCAAGGTGATGGGCGGCGGCTTCCCGGCGGCGGCCTTCGGCGGTCGCGCCGACGTGATGGGCCACCTGGCCCCGGCCGGCCCGGTCTACCAGGCCGGCACCCTCTCCGGGAACCCGATCGCCACCGCGGCCGGTCTGGCCCAGCTGCGCGGCTGCACCGACGAGGTGTACGCGACGGTGGACCGGGTCTCCGCCGAGGTGTCGACGATGGTCTCCGACGCGCTGGCCAAGGAGGGCGTGGCGCACCGGCTGCAGACCGCCGGGAACATGTTCTCGGTGTTCTTCACCGAGGCAGCCGTGACCAACTACGACGAGGCACGGACCCAGGAGGCGTTCCGCTTCAACGCCTTCTTCCACGCGATGCTCGCCGAGGGCGTCTACCTCCCGCCGTCCGCCTTCGAGTCCTGGTTCGTCTCGGCGTCCCACGACGAGCGGGCGGTCGAGCGGATCGCCGCCGCACTGCCGGCCGCCGCCCGCGCGGCCGCCGAGGCCCAGCCCGCGTAGCCGCGGCCAATCCCCAGGAGTACTGAGAAGTGAGCGCCAACGAGACCACCGTCGTCCACCTGATGCGACACGGTGAGGTGCACAACCCGGAGGGCGTCCTGTACGGCCGCCTGCCCGGCTACCGGCTGTCCGAGCTGGGCCGGCAGATGGCCGACCGGGTGGCCGAGGACCTGGCCGGCCGGGACATCACCCACGTGGTGGCGTCCCCGCTGGAGCGGGCACAGGAGACCGCCGCGCCGATCGCCACGTCGCACGGCCTGGACCTCGCGGTGGACGAGCGGCTGATCGAGGCCGACAACATCTTCCAGGGCAAGACCTTCGGGGTCGGCGACGGCTCGCTGAAGAACCCGGGCTACTGGAAGTACCTGACCAACCCGTTCAAGCCGTCCTGGGGCGAGCCGTACCTGGAGCAGGCGGTGCGGATGATGGGCGCGCTGGCCGCCGCCCGGGACGCCGCCCGCGGCCACGAGGCGGTCTGCGTCAGCCACCAGCTGCCGATCTGGATCGTGCGCTCCTTCGTGGAGCGGCGCCGGCTCTGGCACGACCCGCGCAACCGGCAGTGCTCGCTGGCCTCGCTGACCAGCTTCACCTACGAGGGCGACCGGATCGTCTCGGTCGGCTACCGCGAGCCGGCCCGTGACCTGCTGCCCGCGCACCTGGTCGGCAAGGGCGGCAGGAGCAAGCCGGTAGGTAAGAGCTTCGGCGCCTGACCGCCTTCGACCGGTCTGGTCCAGTCGCAGGTCAGAGGGGGTTCGACACGGAATGTCGGACCCCCCCGAACCTGTCCGGGACTCCATGCGAAACTTTTCACATGTCTGGCATGACGCGCCCCCGTCCCCGTCTCGCCGTAGCGGCAGCCGCCACCGCCGCCGCTGCCGCGTTCGTCCTCAACGGATGCTCCTCCTCCGGTTCGTCGGCCAGCGGTGACGGCCAGATCGGCTTCGTCTCGGCCAACGGAACCAACATCTCGAAGGCCGCGGTGGGGCACCGCCAGGACGCGCCGGACCTCTCCGGCAACACCCTGGAGGGCGCCCCGGTCAAGCTCTCGGACTACCGGGGCAAGGTCGTCGTCCTCAACGTCTGGGGCTCCTGGTGCGGGCCCTGCCGGGCCGAGGCGGACGACCTCCAGCGCGTCTGGGACAAGTACAAGGACCAGGGCGTCCAGTTCCTCGGCATCAACACCCGGGACCCGGAGCTCACCAACGCCGTCCGCTTCGAGCAGGAGCGGGGCGTCACCTACCCGAGCCTGTACGACCCGGCCGGCACCCAGCTGCTGAAGTTCCCCAAGGGCAGCCTCAACCCGCAGTCCGTGCCGACCACCATCGTGGTCGACCGGGACGGCAGGCTCGCCGCCCGGGCCATCGGCGGCCAGCTCGACGACGCCCTGGAGTCGATCATCCAGCCGGTGCTCGCGGAGCAGCAGCAGTGAGTGCCGTCGTCCGACTCGCCGACACCACCGGGACCATCCAGAGCGGGGCGCTGCTGGTGGCCGCGCCGATCGCGCTGGTGGCCGGTCTGGCCTCGTTCTTCTCGCCGTGCGTGCTGCCGCTGGTGCCCGGCTACCTGTCGTACGTCACCGGCTTCTCCGCCGCCGACCTCGCGGACGCGCGCGGGGCCCGGCGCGGCCGGATGCTGGCCGGGGCGCTGCTGTTCATCCTCGGCTTCACCGCCGTCTTCGTCTCCGGCGGCGCGCTGTTCGGCTACTTCGGCTCGACGCTGCAGGAGCACAAGCGGGTCATCTCGATCGTGCTCGGCTCGCTGACCATCGTGATGGGCCTGGCCTTCATGGGGCTGGTGCCCGGGCTGAGCATGCGTGAGCTGCGCTCGCACCGCCGCCCGGCGGTCGGCCTACTGGGCGCGCCGATGCTGGGCGTGGTCTTCGGCGTCGGCTGGACGCCCTGCCTCGGGCCGACCCTGTCCGCCGTCCAGAACCTGGCGCTCAACGAGGCCGACGCCGGTCGCGCCGCGCTGCTGATGACCGCCTACTGCCTGGGCCTGGGCGTACCGTTCGTCGTGGCCGCGGTGGCCTTCCGCCGGGCGCTGGGCGCCTTCGGCTGGGTCAAGCGGCACTACCCGCTCGTCATGCGGATCGGCGGCGGCATGCTCGTCGTGGTCGGTCTGCTGCTCGTCACCGGGGTCTGGGACTCGATGGTGAACGACATGCAGTCCTGGACCGCCGACTTCCAGATCGGAATCTGACCGTGAGCAAGACCACGACCGATACCGAGCTGCCCCCGCAGGCGGTCGAGGACGCGGCCGAGCGGCTGACCACCGCCCCGGTCGAGTCGGACGGCCCGACCGGCATGGGGGCGTTCGGCTGGCTGCGCTGGACGTGGCGCCAGCTGACCTCGATGCGGGTCGCGCTGATCCTGCTCTTCCTGCTCTCGCTGGCCGCCATCCCGGGCTCGCTGATCCCGCAGAACGGCCAGAACGAGTTCAAGGTCGAGACCTGGAAGGCCCAGCACACCACGGTCGCGCCGATCTACCAGAAGCTCCAGCTGTTCGACGTCTACAGCTCGGTCTGGTTCTCGGCGATCTACATCCTGCTGTTCGTCTCGCTGGCCGGCTGCATCGTCCCGCGCACCTGGCAGTTCGTCGGCGTGCTGCGCGCCCAGCCGCCCGCCGCGCCGCGCAACCTGACCCGGATGCCGGTCTACGCGGCCTGGCGCACCGGGGCGGACGCCGAGACGGTGAACACCGCCGCGCACCGGCTGCTGCGCCGGCGCCGGTTCCGGGCGGACCTGGCCGGTGGCGCGGTGGCCGCCGAGAAGGGCTACCTGCGCGAGGTCGGCAACCTGGTCTTCCACCTGTCGCTGTTCGCGCTGCTCGGCGGCTTCGCCTGGGCGAGCCTGGCCAGCGGCACCGGCGGCAAGCTGATGGTCGCCGGCGAGGGCTACTCCAACACGATCACCCAGCTCGACGACTTCACCGGCTCGCGGTTCTACGGCTCCCAGGACCTCGACCCGTTCTACCTGAAGCTGAACGACTTCACCTCGCGCTTCCAGACCAAGGGCGACCAGATCGGCGCCGCCCGCCAGTTCACCGCGAACGTCGAGTACTACGCGGGCAGCGACGCGGCGAAGCTGAAGCAGGGCGCGATCGAGGTGAACCACCCGCTGGAGATCGGCGCTAGCAAGGTCTACCTGATCGGCCACGGCTACGCCCCGGTGGTCACCGTGCGCAACGCCAAGGGCGACGTCGTCTACACCGGTGCGACGCCGTTCCTCCCGCAGGACGCCAACCTGACCTCCACCGGCGTCATCAAGGTCTCCGACTACGGCGACAAGGACGGCCGGCGGACCCAGATGGGCTTCTCCGGGTTCTTCCTGCCGACCGCCCCGGTGGCCTTCGACACGAACACCGGCCCGCGCTCGCTCTTCCCCGGCGACGCGGATCCGGCACTGGTGCTGAACGCCTTCGCGGGCGACCTCGGCACCGACTCCGGCCTGCCGCAGAACGTCTACCAGCTCAACACCAAGAACCTGACCCAGCTGCAGCAGGACGGCAAGATCGCCAAGGTCCGGCTGAAGCCGGGCCAGGCGTGGGAGCTGCCGGACGGCTACGGCAGCGTCACCTTCGAGGGCTACAAGCAGTGGGCGAGTTTCAACATCTCGCACCGCCCGGGCAACGCGATCGCCCTGGCCGGCGGGGTGCTGGCGATCCTCGGCCTGATCGGCTCGCTGTTCGTGCAGCGGCGCCGGATCTGGGTCCGGGCGGTGGCCCTGCCCGGCGGCGGCACCCTGGTCGAACTGGCCGGGCTGGGCCGCAGCGAGTCGGCGAAGATCGCCGAGGAGCTGGCCGAGCTGGCGGTGGACCTCCAGGACGACGCGCCCGCGACCGACGCGCCCGCGACCGACGCGCCCGCGACCGACGAGCCCGACACCCCCGGGCCCGAGACGCCCGAGCCCGACACCTCCGCCGCCCGTGAGACCGACGCGGCCGACGCGGCCGACGAGGCTCCGGCACCCGCAGACCCCGCAGTCCCTGCCGACCAGAACTCCAAGGAGTAGACGGTGCACCTCGCCTCGGCGGTCGACCCACAGCTGGCCGACCTGTCCAACAAGCTGATCTACTCGGCCATGGCCGTCTACCTGATCGCCATGTTCGCCTACATGTTCGAGTGGACCTTCGGCTCCAAGGGGGCCGTCGCCGTCCGCTCCACCGAGCAGGCCGGCGGCCTGGCCGAGACCGTCGCCGACGCCGAGGCCACGGCCAAGGGCGCCAAGAAGGTGACGGTCACCGTCGCCTCCGCGGGCGGCGGCACCACCACGCTCACCCGCACCGCACTGGCCGGCGAGGGCGCGACGGTGGTGACCAGCGGGCGCGGCGACGGTGAGGTGGACGGTCCGGGCGCGGCAGGCACCAGCGAGAAGGCGGACCTCTCCGGTCGGATCGCGGTCTCGCTCACCGCACTCGGCGCCCTGCTGCACGCGGCCGGCGTCCTCACCCGCGGCCTCTCGGTCTCCCGCTGGCCGTGGGGCAACATGTACGAGTTCTCCTGCGCCTTCGCGCTCGCCATGACGGTGGCCTTCCTGGGTCTGCTGCTCGCGAAGAAGCCGGTCCGCTGGCTGGGCCTGCCGGTCACCCTGGCGGTGCTGCTCACCCTCGGGATCGCCGTCTCGGTGCTGTACACCGAGTCCGAGCAGCTCGTCCCGGCGCTGCACTCGTACTGGCTGGCGATCCACGTCTCCACCGCGATCATCTGCGGCGGCGCCCTGTACGCGGCGTTCATCGCGACCCTGCTGTACATCGGCAAGGACTCGTTCGACAAGCGGATGGCGGCGGGCCTGGCCACGGGCCCGCTCGGCACCTCGCCGTCGGTCTGGCGCCGGCTGCCCGCCGCGTCCACGCTCGACAAGCTGTCCTACCGGATCAACGCCCTGGTCTTCCCGCTCTGGACCTTCACCATCATCGCGGGCGCGATCTGGGCCGAGGCGGCCTGGGGCAAGTACTGGGAGTGGGACCCGAAGGAGACCTGGTCCTTCATCACCTGGGTCGCCTACGCCTGCTACCTGCACGCCCGCGCTACCGCCGGCTGGAAGGGGCGCAAGGCCGCGTACCTGGCGCTGGCGGCGTTCGCCTGCTGGTTGTTCAACTACTACGGCGTGAACATCTTCGTCACCGGAAAGCACTCCTACGCGGGGATCTGACCGGGAGAAGCCACCCACGGCCCGGCGCTCCGCACGAGGGGAAGCCGGGCCGAGGTGTGACAGGGGTAGTTCGTGCCGGCCGACCCGCGCCGGCACGGGGAGGAACGAGGAGGAAATCGCGCGATGGAGTGCGACGAGGTCATGCTGACCGTCCGAATCACCGCTGCGGAGCGCACACTGCTCCGCAGACTCGCCCAGGGGCACCGCAGCGACGTGTCCGAGGTCGTGGCCGACGGCCTGCTGGACATCATCCCCACGCTCAGCTCGCCGGGGGACGCCTACCGGCTGCTGGGCGCCCTCACGGCCCCCGCGCCGTGCGCCCTGACCGTCTGGCTGCCGACGCCGCTGGCGGACCTGCTGGTGCCGGGAGCGGCCCGGATCGCTCAGGTGACCGAGGTGCGGATCGGCTCGGCGAGCGCCATGCTGGGCGCCGCGCTGCGGCTCTGGCTGGCGCAGGACCCGGGCCGGCTGGCCGCCAACCTCAGCGTGATGCACGCCGGCCGGCCGGCCGCGCTGGTCGCCGCCTGACATCCATCAGGGCGTCATCCGTCAGAGCGTAGGGCGGACGCGGGGCGGGCCGGCCACCCGTCGGCCCCGGACCCACCGGTCCGGGGTCAGCTGGCGAGCGGCAGGCCCCGCGTCCGCCCGGAGCCGGCGGGGCGGCCGTCGCGGGCCTCCTGCCGGGCCGGCTCGGTCAGCAGCCGGCACTCGGCCGCCGTGCGGCCGTCCTGGATCAGCTGGACCCGGACCGGCACCCGCCGGCCGTCCGAGCCGCTCTCGCGGACGGCCCGCACCAGGCAGGGCCGGTCCAGTTCGATGTAGCGGCTGAAGGACGACAGCAGCTCGACCGGGACCACCGGCTCCGGGTGCCGCAGCCGCTGGGCGGCCTGCCGGGCGGCCTCCAGCACCAGCATCCCGGGAACGTGGTCCGCCGCCGGGTCGAACAGCACCGGATGGCCGGGGTCGACCCGCAGCAGCCAGCTGTCGGGCGCCGGCGACGGGCCGAGCACCACATCGGCGGACCGCTCGCGGCCGACCAGTTCGGGCGCGGTGGGCGAGGTGGGCGAGGGGAGCGCCGCCGCGGCCATCACCGTGGACGCGCCGGGCAGCCGGGGGGTCGCCGTCCGGAGCCCGGGCCCGCGCAGCCGGGTGTACGCGACGGGGGAGAGTATTCGTAGCTCTCCGGAGCCGTGGCCGACCGGACGGCCGTCCCGTTCGATCTCGGCGTGGACCCGGAGCGAGGCCAGTCGGCCGTGCCGCATCCGGACGTCCTGGCAGGTGACCTTGAGCATCAGCGAGGCGGGCGCGGCGGTCACGGCGAGGCCTTCCAGGCCGGCCGGGCCGAGCGTGTAGCAGAGTTCGTCCAGCGCGAAGTGGTGTCCGAGCGGCACGCCGAAGCCGACGTGGCCGATCAGCAGACCGGCCTGGCGGACGGTCTCGGCCATCAGCAGCGGGTCGTGGTGCCGGTCGTCGGAAAGCCGGTAGAACCCGTGCAGCCGGGGCCACTGGGCGCCGAGCAGGAAGTCGTACGGGCCGGTGGCCTGCCACCCCGTGATGAGGACGTCGGAGACGCAGGAGCGGTGGACCAGGTGCCGGGAGACGGTCCGCTCGTGGAAGTCGTAGCCGGGGCCGGGGTGGGGATAGGGACCGCCGGCGTCCGGATCTACGATCAATGGCATGACTGGCCCCACTCCCGGGTCTCGGCCGACCGGCCGCGCAGACGGCCTCGGTAAAACATACAGACCACCCGGTTTGCGCTCCACTGGCGGGGTCGTCGCTGCCGAGCACTCCGCGTGATCACGGTACCCGCGTGCTGGACTGCGGGAACGTCCCGAGGGGAGAAGGTCGGACCTCCGACGGGGGCCGATCCCCCCTGGACGGCGGGGACGAGCGAGGGGCTAGATTAGATACCAACCATGCGGTTTGGGATGGCCCGTCCGCGTGTGAGGCGTCGCACCACCGACGACGGCGCCCTGACAGCAGCCGGGCGAGCCGCGATCTCGCCGAGGCCGAGGCCGGAGGGGCCGAGTGGTCAAGCAGGAACGCGCGGGTCGGACCAGGCAGGCCGTCCTGCTCGCCGCGGCGGACACCTTCGCGGACGCGGGGTTCGAGTCCGCGAGCCTGATCGACATCAGCCGCCGGGCGGGCGTCAGCAAGGGCGCGCTCTACTTCCACTTCGTCTCCAAGCAGGCGCTCGCCGACGGCGTCCGCGCCGCGGCCGGGCGTGAGATCGGCTCGGCCGCGCTCCGCGCCCTGCGCGGCGGCGGACCGGCCCTGCAGGGCCTGATCGACTTCTCGCACGAACTGGCCCGGCTGCTCCGCGAGGACGTCGTGGTCCGGGCCGGCGTCCAGCTCGGCCAGGGCGCCCGGGGCGGCGCGGACGCCTGGCACAGCCTGACCGCCGTGGTCCGGCGGTTGCTGGAACGTGCCGAGGCCGCCGGCGAGCTGCGCCCCGGGCTGGACCTGCGACCGGCGGCCGAACTGATCACCACGCTGGCGGCGGGGCTGGTGCTGCTCGCCCCCGAGGACGCCGGCCGGCTCTGCCCGGAGGCGGTGCGGGGCCTGTGGGCGGCCGCGCTGCCCGCGCTGGTCCCGGGGGACCGCTGTATCGCCTACCGCACCTGCGCGCCGTAGCGCCGCGCGCTTGCCGGGCCTGCCCGCCTTGCCCGGCCGCTTCATGGGGGGCCGCCCGCCCGCGCCTGCCGTGGGCCCCGCGCCGGCCGCTGCTCAGGCGCCGCGAGGTGCCCGCTCGGCCACGCTGAGCCGGGCGAGCGCGTGCGGCTGGACCAGTCCCGGCAGCAGCAGGGTCCAGAGGTCGGCCATCCGACGCAGCAGGTCCTGACGGCCGGCCAGCACCTGTGAGCTCAGCTGGATCCCGGTCACCGCGCCGGTGATCACCCCGGCCGCGGCCGCGACGTCCAGCCCCGGGTGGAGGTCACCGGCCTCCCGGGCCTGCTCCAGCAGCCCGCGCGCCACGTCCGACCAGCCCTGGTAGGCCTCGATCTGCGGCTGGGTGAAGCTGCCGTGCTCGATGGTCAGCCGGATGCTGCCGCGGACCAGCGGGTCGTCCAGCAGGGCGTGGGAGAAGGCGTAGCCCAGGTCGATCAGGGTCTGCACCGGGCTGTCGGAGGTAGGCTGCCAGGTGGCGAGCCAGGCGGCCTGGCCCTCGATCACGGCGAGTGCCAGCTCCTCCTTGGAGTGGAAGTGGAAGTACAGCGCCCCCTTGGTGACGCCGGCCCGCTCCAGGATCTCCGCCATGGTGGCCGCGGCGTAGCCGCGCTCGTCGAAGACTTCGGCCGCGGCGAGGAGCACCGCCTGGCGGGTCGCCAGTGCCCGGGCCTGCCTGGCCATCGCAGCCTCCCTGGATAGTTCTCGTGCGCGGCAGCGGCTGATCCTAGGGCGCCGACGGCGCGGAGATCGCATACCGTCCAGTAGGTATTCTACCGAGCCGCTCCTGGCCGGACCGGGCCCGACCGGGCCGGAACGGCGGTCCGTCGAGGGCCGGTCGACGCCGGTCGCCCGCCGGTCGGGGCCTGGAACGCCCGCCGGCCGGCGGCCCGGCGAACGCCGACGGCCGGCCACCCGGGAAGGGTGGCCGGCCGTCGGGCGTGGCGTGGTGGGCCGTCAGGCGGCCTGCTGCCAGCTGACCGGCGAGTAGTAGGCCGGACGGCGCTCCAGGCGCTGCCAGTTGGCGATCGGCTCGATCGGCGCGGCGGCGGCCGCGGCCTGCTGGGCGGCCGCGGCGCGGGCCAGCAGGACGGCGGTCAGGGCGGCGAGTTCCTCGTCGTCCAGCGAGCCGCGGACGATGCGGACGAGAGGTTCGGCGGAAGCAGTCATGATCCGGTTTCTCCCCCGGCGGATGTGTGGTGTGTGGTCGGTGGCGCGGTACCGCGGTGCTACATGGGCGGGTTGCCGTGCTTGCGGCTCGGCAGGTCCGCGTGCTTGGTGCGCAGCATGGCCAGCGAGGAGGCCAGGACCTGACGGGTCTCGGCCGGGTCGATGACGTCGTCCACGAGGCCGCGCTCGGCCGCGTAGTACGGGTGCATCAGTTCGTTCTTGTATTCCTTGATCTTCTGCGCCCGCATCGCCTCGGGGTCCTCGGCGCCGTTGATGTCCCGGCGGAAGATCACGTTGGCGGCGCCCTCGGCGCCCATGACGGCGATCTCGTTGGTCGGCCAGGCGAACGACAGGTCCGCGCCGATCGAGCGGGAGTCCATCACGATGTACGCGCCGCCGTAGGCCTTGCGCAGGATCAGCTGGATGCGCGGCACGGTGGCGTTGCAGTAGGCGTAGAGCAGCTTGGCGCCGTGCCGGATGATGCCGTCGTGCTCCTGGTCGACGCCGGGCAGGAAGCCGGGGACGTCGAGCATGGTCACCAGCGGGATGTTGAAGGCGTCGCACATCTGGACGAAGCGCGCGGCCTTCTCGCTCGCGTTGATGTCGAGCACGCCGGCCAGCGACTGGGGCTGGTTGGCGATGATGCCGGTGACGTGGCCGTCGATCCGGGCCAGTACGCAGAGCACGTTGGTGGCCCAGCGCTCGTGGACCTCCAGGTACTCGCCGTGGTCGACGATCTCCTCGATGACCTTGCGCATGTCGTACGGGCGGTTGCCGTCGGCCGGCACCAGGTCGAGCAGCACGTCGTTGCGGCGGTCCACCGGGTCGTCGTTGACGACCGGCGGCGGCATTTCGCGGTTGTTCTGCGGCAGCAGCGAGAGGAGGTAGCGGACCTCCTCGATGCAGGACTGCTCGTCGTCGTACGCGAAGTGCGAGACGCCGGACACCCCGGAGTGGACGTCGGCGCCGCCGAGCCCGTTCTGGCTGATCTTCTCGCCGGTGACGGCCTGGACGACGTCCGGGCCGGTGATGAACATCTGCGAGGTCTCGCGGACCATGAAGATGAAGTCGGTCAGGGCCGGGGAGTACGCGGCGCCGCCGGCGCACGGGCCGAGCATCACCGAGATCTGCGGGATGACGCCGGAGGCCCGGGTGTTGCGCTGGAAGATGCCGCCGTAGCCGGCCAGGGCGGTGACGCCCTCCTGGATGCGGGCGCCGGCGCCGTCGTTCAGCGAGACCAGCGGGGCACCGGCCGCGATGGCCATGTCCATGATCTTGTGGATCTTCTGCGCGTGGGCCTCGCCCAGGGCGCCGCCGAAGATCCGGAAGTCGTGGGCGTAGGTGAAGACCGTCCGGCCGTGCACGGTGCCCCAGCCGACGATCACGCCGTCGGTGTGCGGCTTCTTGGCCTCCAGGCCGAAGCCGGTGGCGCGGTGCCGGCGCAGCTGCTCCACCTCGTGGAACGAGCCCTCGTCGAGCAGCAGCTCGATGCGCTCGCGGGCGGTCAGCTTGCCCTTGGCGTGCTGGGCCTCGGTGGCCTTCTCGCTCGGGCCGCGGCGGACCTGGTCGCGCAGTTCGTGCAGCTCGGCGACCCGCCCGTGGGTGTCGGCCGGGATCTCGGGGACCTCGTCGCCGACCGGCGCCTCATGCACAACCGTCATCTCGAACCACTCCAAGGGTGAGGGAACTGTCCGACAGCCAACGTCTGCTGTGCCCCCGGCTGCGAATCACTTTCTTCACTTATGACTGTACGAGGGGCCGCACGCTGGTTTCGGCGTCGATTCCGTACAAGGTCGCGTCCGTTTAGATGTCAGGGCTGCACAGAAACCGGCCGGTGGGGCTGCGTACCCTAGGTGTCCGTTCGATTACCCGAAGCTGTCCTCACGGCTGCCGGAAGATGATCTGAACATGAGGGAACCCGCAGGTCAGGGGCGTCCTCGACGGTGTCGGCCGGGGTGTTCCGCGGCTCGCGGCCGAGCGGCGCACCTCGGCCGCGAGCCGGTCGGCGCAGTGGGTCCGGCCGCCCACCACTCGTAGGGATGCACCAAAAACGCCGCAACCCACCCGGAACCTCGCCGGGTGGGCCGTCCGGGGGAGTCGGTTCAGCTCTTACGGCCGTCCTCCGGCTCGTCCTTGCCGCGCAGCTCCTCCTCGCGGCGGCGCAGATCGGCCTCCCACTGCTTGAGCATGTCCTCGTGCTGCTTGTCGTCCTTCTTCAACGAGGCCAGGAACTCCGGGTCGTCGTCCGGCGCGAGCGGCCGGCCGCCGCGCGGGCGCTCGTGCTCCGGGTGGCCGGCGGGGCCGCCGGCCGGGTGGGTCTGCGGGGCGCCGCGCCGCTTGCCGGCCACCAGCCACGCGATCGAGCCGACCAGCGGGAAGAGCAGCACGATGATCACCCAGACCACCTTCGGCAGGTGCTTCACCTCGTCCTCGGGCGTGGTCAGGCAGTCGATGAAGGCCCACACCCAGAGGGCGAGCGGGAGTACGAAGGTCAGAATCCTCAGCACGGCGGCGATC
Organism: Kitasatospora sp. NPDC050463; assembly: GCF_040655255.1. Lineage (NCBI taxonomy): Bacteria > Bacillati > Actinomycetota > Actinomycetes > Kitasatosporales > Streptomycetaceae > Kitasatospora > Kitasatospora sp. NPDC050463. The sequence goes on along the minus strand of NZ_JBFAJO010000013.1, from coordinate 108,350 downwards.
TCCCCCGGCGACGGCGGTTGCGGCGGGCGGCCTCGAAGCGGCGGGCGGCTTCGGCGGGGCCCTTGACCGTGCCAGGCTATCGGGTGGCGGATACTGGCTCGCATGGCATACGACGATCTCCGCTCGTTTCTGCGGGCCCTCGACCGCGAGGGCGATCTCAAGCGCATCAAGGCCGAGGTGGACCCTCATCTGGAGATCGGCGAGATCGTCGACCGGGTCCAGAAGGCCAAGGGTCCGGCCCTGCTGTTCGAGAACGTCAAGGGCTCGTCGATGCCGCTGGCGATGAACGTCTTCGGCACCGAGCGCCGGCTGGCCAAGTCGCTCGGCCTCAAGGGGCCCGAGGACATCGCCGAGAAGATCGCCGGACTGCTCAAGCCGGAGCTGCCGCAGGGGTTCACCGGCTTCCGGGACGCCTTCGGCAAGCTCGCCTCGATGGCCCACGTGCCCCCGCGCAACGTCAAGGACGCCCCGGTCCAGGAGGTCGTGCTCACCGGCGACGACGTCAACCTGGACGAGCTGCCCGCCCTCTTCACCTGGCCGCTGGACGGCGGCTCCTTCTTCAACCTGGGCCTGACCCACACCAAGGACCCGGACAGCGGCATCCGCAACCTCGGCCTCTACCGCCTCCAGCGGCACGACCGGCGGACCATCGGCATGCACTGGCAGATCCACAAGGACAGCCGCAACCACTACGCGGTGGCCGCGAAGCGCGGCGAGCGGCTGCCGGTCGCGATCGCCTTCGGCTGCCCGCCGGCCGTCACCTACGCCGCCACCGCGCCGCTGCCCGGTGACATCGACGAGTACCTGTTCGCCGGCTTCGTGGCCGGCGAGCGGGTGCGGATGGTCGACTGCAAGACCGTGCCGCTGCAGGTCCCGGCCGACGCCGAGGTGGTGCTGGAGGGCTGGCTGGAGCCCGGCGAGATGCTGCCCGAGGGCCCGTTCGGCGACCACACCGGCTTCTACACGCCGCAGGAGCCGTTCCCGGCGCTGACGATCGACTGCGTGACGATGCGCCGCCGGCCGATCCTGCAGTCCATCGTGGTCGGCCGCCCGCCGACCGAGGACGGCCCGCTGGGCAAGTTCACCGAGCGGTTCTTCCTGCCGCTGCTGAAGATCATCATCCCGGACATCGTCGACTACGACCTGCCCGAGGCCGGCGGCTTCCACAACTGCGTGATCGTCTCGATCGACAAGAAGTACCCCAAGCACGCCCAGAAGACGATGCACGCCATCTGGGGCGCCCACATGATGTCGCTGACCAAGCTGATCATCGTGGTGGACTCCGACTGCGACGTGCACGACTACCAGGAAGTCGCCTGGCGGGCCTTCGGCAACGTCGACTACAGCCGGGACCTCACCGTCGTCGAAGGCCCGGTCGACCATCTCGACCACGCCTCCTACCAGCAGTTCTGGGGTGGCAAGGCCGGTATCGACGCGACCCGCAAGCTGCCCGAGGAGGGCTACACCCGGGACGGCGGCTGGCCGGAGATGGTCTCGTCCGACCCGGCCGTCGCCGCGCTGGTGGACCGTCGCTGGAAGGAGTACGGGCTCTGATGAGTACGGCTGCCGCACTCCCCGAGGTCCCGCCCGGCAAGGTCAAGGCCTTCCTGCGGCTGGTGATGATCGAGCACTCGGTCTTCGCCCTGCCCTTCGCCTACATCGCCGCGCTGACGGCCATGTTCCTCGCCGACGAGCGGGTGCACTGGGGCGAGCTGTTCATCGTCACGGTCTGCATGGTCGGCCTGCGGACCTTCGCGATGGCCGCCAACCGGATCATCGACCGCGAGATCGACGCCCGTAACCCGCGCACCGCCGGGCGCGAACTGGTCACCGGCGCGGTGTCGGTGAGGACGGCGTACGTCGGCTCGGCGGTCGCCCTGGTGGTCTTCCTCGGTGCCGCCGCGCTGCTGAACCCGCTCTGCCTGGCGCTCGCGCCGGTCGCCGTCGTGCCGATGGTGGTCTACCCGTACGGCAAGCGGTTCACCGACTTCCCGCAGGCGATCCTCGGCCTGGCCCAGGCGATGGGCCCGATCGGCGCCTGGCTCGCCGTCACCGGCACGTGGTCCTGGGACGCGGTGGTCCTGGGTGCGGCGGTGGGCATCTGGATCGGCGGCTTCGACCTGATCTACGCCTGCCAGGACGTCGCCTCCGACCGGGCGGGCGGCGTCCGTTCGGTGCCGGCGCGCTTCGGCGTCCCGGCGGCGATCCGGGGCGCCCGCGTCTGCCACGTGCTGACCACGCTGCTGCTCGGCTGGTACGCGGTGCTGACCGACGCCGGTCCGGCGTTCTGGGTCGGCCTGGTGGTGGTCGCGGGTGCGTTCGGCTACGAGCACACGATCGTGAAGCCCCATGACCTGTCGAAGCTGAACCGGGCGTTCTTCCAGACCAACGGCTTCGTCGGGATCTCGCTGTTCTTCTTCGCCCTGGTGGACCTGGTCGTGCGCGGCCTGGGGATCTGACCTCCCCGGCCGCGCACGGCCCTACTTGCCGGCGTCCTCGTCGAGGGTGTGCTTCACCAGCGCGTTGGCGTGGCCGTGGCCCAGTCCGTGCTCGGACTTGAGCCAGTTGACCAGCTCGCTGTGCCTGGTCAGCGGGGAGGAGCGGATCAGCTCCGTCCAGTGCGCGACCGGCAGGCCGTACTTCTTCTCGATCGAGGGGAAGTAGCTCGCGGGGCCCTTCACGGGTTCGGTCGTCATGGCAGTCTCCTGTCGGGGCCGCCGGCGGTGAGTCGATCACGCCGGGACGGTGGTCACGTGTCACCGGTTGGACCGGCCGGCCCGGCGAAACTCATCGGCGCAGCGGGAGTGACCTGCGTCACAGGGGCTGCCGGGGCCGCCGGTCTACGATCCGGTCGGGCCGCGGAGTCGCCGCCGGCCCCCTCGCATCGGCGGCGCAGGGCCGCCCGGACGTACGGAGAGCCCGATGACCGCCGACTTCCGCGCCGACCGGATCGGCAGCGCGCTGCGGGGCGAGAACCCCACCGTGGTGCGCCGGCTCGACGCCGGGTTCGCCGTCATGGGCGACGTCCAGTTCCTGCCCGGCTACGCGATCCTGCTCGCCGACCAGCCGGGCGTCGAGCGCCTCTCCGACCTGCCCCGCCCGCGCCGGCTCGCCTTCCTCGCCGACCTGGACCGCCTCGGCGAGGCCGTCGAACGCGCCTGCCGCGCCGCCGATCCCGCGTTCCGCCGGGTCAACCTGGAGATCCTCGGCAACACGGACCCGTTCCTGCACGCCCACGTCTGGCCCCGCTTCGACTGGGAGCCGGACCACCTGGTGCGGATGCCGGTCTGGCTCTACCCCCGGGACCACTGGCGCGACGCCCGCCACGCCCTCGGCCCGGAGCAGGACGCCGTCCGCGCCGCCATCGGCGCGGAGCTCGACGTGCTGCGCTGAGGTTCCCTCGGGCCGGGGACTTCCTCGGGCCGGGCCTACTGCGGGGCGTCGAGGTCGCGCCGGTACCGCAGGCCCGGGCGGTCGTCGAGGACGAGCTCTCCGACCACGGTGAACCCCGTCCGTTGCAGCACGGCCATCGACGCCGGGTTGTCGAGCGTGGTGACGGCGGTGAGCGCGGTCAGGCCGTACTCGGCCGTGGCCAGGCGGCACACCTCGTGGACGGCCGCCGTCGCCGCGCCCCGGCCGGCGGCTCGCTCGCCGATCCGGTAGCCGAGCTCGGCGGCCCCGGCCGCGACGTCCACCAGGTTGACCCGGCCGAGCAGTTCGCCCTGCCCGTCCACGAGGAGGTGGAAGTGGCAGGCCCCGGTGTCCTGTTCGGCGAGCAGGGCGCGGTGCCGGTCGGCGAACGCCGCGAAGTAGGCGTCCCCGCGATCGGGGACGGACCGGGCGAAGTACTCCCGGTTCTCCCGCTCGAAGGCCAGCAGGACGGGCGCGTGGTCGGCTCGGAGTCGCTCAAGTCTCGTCCTCATGCCCGGAGCCTAGGCGGGCCGGCCGAGGGTCGGCGGGTGCGGCGCCGCCGGGGCCCGGGCGGGGGCCCGAGCCGCGACCCCCGGTGCGGCCGTCACCCGGTGCTCTCCGCCGTGATGTAGTCCTCGTACTGGGCGGCCGTGAGCAGGCCGTCCAGGCCGCCGGCCGCCGGCGTGATCTCGATCATCCAGCCGTCGCCGTACGGGTCGTCGTTGACCTGCTCGGGGGCGTCGTTCAGGCTCTCGTTCACGGCGTCGACCGCGCCGCCGAGTGGCATGTAGGTCTCGCTCACCGACTTCACCGACTCCACGCTGCCGAACGGCTCAAAGTCGTCGAACCTGTCACCCGGCTTGGGCAGTTCGACGAAGACGATGTCGCCGAGCTGCTTCTGGGCGTGGTCCGTGATGCCGACCCGCAGCCGGCCGTCGGGCAGGGACCGCACCCACTCGTGGTCCTTGGAGTACTTGAGGTCGCTCGGGATGCCGGCCATGAGGGTCTCCGTGAAGTCGTCGCGGCGTCACTGGCGGTTCGTCAGTGGCGAGGAAGAGCCTGCTGCACGCCCCGGGGCCGGGCCGGGACGTTCACTCGGGGGAGTGAGTCCCGCCCGTGCCGGGGCCGGGGCCCGGGCGAGAATGGCGGCGAGCCGCTTTCCCGCCGTCGGAGGAGAACCGTGATCGGCACACTGCAGTGCATCGTGCTCGACTGTCCGGAGCCGGCCGTGCTCGCGCGGTTCTACGCGGCCCTGCTGGGTGGGGAGGTGGACCGGCCGGATCCCCGGTGGTCGCTGGACGACGCGTGGTCGACCCTGCACACCGAGGGCGGCCCGGTGCTCTGCTTCCAGGGCGTCGCCGACCACCGCCCGCCGCGCTGGCCCGACCCGGCGTACCCGCAGCAGGTGCACCTGGACGTCGACGTGGCGGACCTCGACGGCGCCGAGCGGGAGGTCCTGGCGCTCGGCGCCACCCGGCTGAGCGACGGCGACGGCTGGCGGGTCTACGCGGACCCGGCCGGTCACCCGTTCTGCCTGCTCCCGACCCGCCCCGGGGAGCGCGCCGACGCCTGAGGGGCGACCGGCCGGCGGGTGGTCTCAGTTCAGTGACAGCTCGTCACCCACGCTGAGGCGCCCCGGAGTCACCACCTCGGCCAGGGCGTCCAGCCGGCCCCCGTGGGCCTGGGCGATGGCCTTGAGGATCTCCGGGGCGTGCGGCAGGCCGGGCTGGGCGGCGGTGGTCATGACGCAGCGTTCGCTGGCCCGGACGAGGGCGAGCCGGGTGCCGGCGCCGCCGCTGACCTCGTGGCCGAACCAGTCGTCCTCGACGAACGGCGGAGTGCCGGGCGGCGTCCGCAGCAGGATGTTGGGGCGGAACCGGCGCACGTTCACGACGGCGCCGGGCGCGGCCTCGCGCACCCAGTCCAGGGTCGCCGTGGTGAGCACGCTGACCGGCAGCTGGTCGAAGTGCGAGACGGCGTCCTCGCGGGCCAGTGCGACGTCCGGGCGCTGGAGGTAGGCGCGCAGGAAGGCGGTGGGATCGGCGACCGGCCGGCCGAGCGGGTCGTACAGCTCGGGGCCGTCGAGCCGGCGGCCGAGCCGGGAGGAGAGGCGGGGCAGGCCGTCCATCCGGCGGAAGCGCCGGGTGTTCTTGCCGGAGCCCAGCTTCCCGGTGCTGTCGCGCACCGCGTAGAGGCGGTCGCCGGCCAGGCCGCGCTCGTCCACCTCGACGGAGTCGAGCCGCTCGCCGCCGGTGGACTTCACGGGGTAGCGCCAGAGCTGCTCGATCACTCCGATGATCTCTGCCATGGCGCGAAAGCGTAGCGGCGCCCGCCGGGGATGGTCTAGACCAAGTGTCGACGAGCGCTCACCCCAGTCGCGCCACCGCCCGTACCGGTGCGCCGTCGGCGGCCACCAGCCGCAGCGGGAACAGCGAGACCTCCACCGGCCGGCCGGCCCGCTGGGCCTCCAGCAGCACCCGCAGGTCGGTCAGGTTCTCGGCGATCACACCGCCGCCGGGCGCCCCGAGCAGCACCCGGTGCGCGGCCAAGGTCGGCTCCGGTGCGGCCGGTTGGTCGTGCTCGTCGGTCAGGTCGGCCAGCAGCGCGGCGACCGCCGGGTCGCCCGGGCCCGGGTCGGGCGTGCGGTCGACGCTGAGCGCGTCCACCCCGACCGTCCGCACCCCGGCGGCGACGATCGCCTCGGCCGCGGCCGTGCTGAGGCTGGGGTGGGCCAGATAGGCGTCCGTGCCCCAGTGCCGGGCCCAGCCGGTGGCCAGCAGCAGGACGGTGCCCTCGCCGGCCCGCTCCAGCGCCGGGGCGAGCAGTTCGGGCGTCACCTCCCCCCGCGGCTCAAGCCCCCGCAGGTCGGCGACGACCGCCGGGCCGGTGAACCGCTCCAGCGGCAGGCCGTCCAGGGTGGGCCAGGTGACGTCCACGTGGTACGGCGCGTCCACATGGGTGCCGGACTGCGAGCCGAGGTGCAGGGCCAGCACGTTCACCCCGGCGGTGGCCGTGGTGAGCGCGGGCGCCAGGACGACGGCCGGATCGCCGGGGTAGACCGGCATCGCGGTGGTCACCTGATGGGTGAGGTCGACGAGGGTCGCTGCCATGCCGCCCATCCTCGCAGGGGTGAACGCGGATGGGCCCGCCCCGGGGGCGGCCGTATAGAAAGGGGGCCATGGGAACAGAAAAGCGTCAGCCATGGGTGGTCGGGGTCTCGGGGGCGTCGGGCACGCCGTACGCCGCTTCCGTGATCCGGGCGCTGCTCGCGGCCGGGGAGCCGGTCGACCTCGTGGTCAGCCGGGCCGCCCGGCTCACCATCCTGGACGAGACCGGCATCTCCTTCCGGGACGCGCACTGGCGCACCGACCTCGCGGCCTGGCTGGGCGGCGACCACGGTCTCGACGATGTCCGCCACTGGTCGGCGGGGGACTTCGCGGCCGGGCCGTCCAGCGGCTCGTACCCGGCCAAGGGCATGCTGGTCGTCCCCGCGACCACCGGCGCGGTGGCCGGGATCGCGCTCGGGCTGAGCAAGGACCTGCTCCAGCGGGCCGCCAGCGTCACCCTCAAGGAGCGCCGGCCGCTGGTGGTCTGCGTCCGCGAGGCGCCACTCAACGGGGTGACGTTGAAGCACCTGGTCGAGCTGGACGCGCAGGGCGCCGTGGTGCTGCCCGCCTCACCCGGCTTCTACGCCGGTGGGTCCACCGTCCGCGAACTGGTCGATTTCGTGGCGGGCCGGGTACTGGACGCCGTCGGCGTTCCGCACACGCTGTACCGCCGCTGGGAGGGCGAGTTGGGCGCGGCCGCCCGCCCGGCCGACCTGGGGGAGTGAAGGCGTGAGCCGGGGGGAGTGGGGCGGCCGGGGGCGGGAGAGTATGTTCTCTGCGATATCCGGGTTGTTCCGCGCATGGCGCCTTTGAATCCGGATAATGATCTGTGGGTCTGGTGAGGTTCGGAAGGACGCGGACGATATATGGACACGGTGGACAGACAGCTCATCCAGGCGCTCCGGGAGAACGGCCGCGCGTCCTACGCCGAGCTGGGCCGACTGGTGGGCCTCTCCGGCCCGAGCGTCACGGACCGGATCAACCGCCTGGAGCAGGCCGGGGTGATCACCGGCTACCGCGCGACGGTCAATCCGGCCTCGCTCGGCTTCGGCGTCACGGCCCTGATCGGCCTTCAGCTCACCGACGCGGCCGACCACGAGGACGTCGCGTTCCGGCTCAAGGACCTCGGCGAGGTCGAGGACTGCTGGTTCATCGCCGGTGACGACTCGTACATGCTCAAGGTCCGGGTCTCCGACGTGGAAGGCCTGGAGTCGGTGGTCAAGCGGCTCTCCGGCACAAAAGGCGTAGCCCGTACCCGCACGACCGTCGTACTCTCCACGAAGTGGGAGAACCGGGTGAGCGAGCTCCCGATGGCCGAAGGCGAGTAACACGATGGAACTGGTCGGTCTGGAGGAGCTGCGCGCGGCCCGGCAGCGGATCGCCGGGGTCGCGGTGCGCACCCCGCTGGTCCCCGCCCCCTGGGCGGGCGACGGCGAGCGCCGGCTCTGGCTGAAGCCGGAGAACCTCCAGCCGACCGGCGCCTTCAAGACCCGTGGTGCCTACAACCGCCTCGCCGCGCTCAGCGACGAGGAGCGGGCCCGCGGCGTGGTCGCCCAGTCCAGCGGCAACCACGCCCAGGCGGTGGCGTACGCCGCCGGGCTGCTCGGGATCAAGGCCTTGATCGTGATGCCGGACACCTCGCCGGCGGTCAAGGTCGAGGGCACCCGCTCGTTCGGCGCCGAGGTGCTGCTGGTCCCGCCGGCCGAGCGCGACACCGTACCGGCCGAGCTGGCCGAGCGGCACGGCTACGTCTGGGTGCCGCCCTACGACGACCGGTACATCATCGCGGGCCAGGGCACGGTCGGCCTGGAGATCGCCGAGGACGCCCCGGCCGAGCTGGACACCGTGCTGGTCCCGGTCAGCGGCGGCGGCCTGATCTCCGGGACGGCGGCCGCGCTCAAGCTGACCCGTCCGGGCATCCGGGTGGTCGGCGTCGAGCCCGAGCTGGCCGCCGACGCCCAGGCCAGCCTGCGGGCCGGCGAGCGGCTCGCCTGGCCGGTCGCCGACACCTACCGGACCATCGCCGACGGGCTGCGCACCCCCTCCGTCGGTGAGCTGCCGTTCCGCCACCTCACCGCGTACGTGGACGACATCGTCACCGTCTCCGAGGACGAGATCCGGGCCACGGTGGCCCTGCTGGCCCGGCGCGGGCGGCTGGTCGCGGAGCCCTCCGGCGCGGTCGCCCCGGCCGCGTACTTCCACCGCGCGGCCGAGATCGGCGGCCAGGCGGTCGCCGCCGTGGTCAGCGGCGGGAACATCGACCCGGCGCTGCTCGCGGAGCTGCTCGCGGCATGACGGCGGCATAGGCGTACGCTCGTTCCGGCAACGATTCGAAGTCGGAGGAGGCGGGGCACCGCATGGACGCAGGGCTCAAGCGCGAGCTGGAGGCGAAGGTCTACGCGGGTGAGCGGCTGACCCGCGAGGACGGGATCGCGCTCTACGAGAGCGACGACCTGGCCTGGCTGGGTGGTCTGGCCCACCACGTGCGGACGCGGAAGAACGGCGATGTCGTCCACTTCAACGTCAACCGCCACCTCAACATGACCAATGTGTGCAACGCGTCCTGCGCGTACTGCTCGTTCCAGCGCAAGCCGGGCGAGAAGGACGCGTACACGATGCGCATCGAGGAGGCCGTCCGCCTCGCCAAGGCGATGGAGGTCGACTCCCTCACCGAGCTGCACATCGTCAACGGGCTGCACCCGACCCTGCCGTGGCGCTACTACCCGCGCTCGCTGCGGGAGCTGAAGGCGGCGCTGCCGAACGTCTCGCTGAAGGCCTTCACCGCCACCGAGATCCACTGGTTCGAGAAGATCAGCGGCCTGCCGGCCGACGAGATCCTGGACGAGCTGATCGACGCCGGCCTGGAGTCGCTGACCGGCGGTGGCGCGGAGATCTTCGACTGGGAGGTCCGCCAGCACATCGTCGACCACGACACCCACTGGGAGGACTGGTCGCGGATCCACCGCCTCGCCCACAGCAAGGGCCTCAAGACGCCGTCCACCATGCTGTACGGCCACATCGAGGAGCCCCGGCACCGGGTCGACCACGTGTTGCGGCTGCGCGAGCTGCAGGACGAGACCGGTGGCTTCCAGGTCTTCATCCCGCTGCGCTACCAGCACGACTTCCACGACTCCAAGGACGGCGTCGTGCGCAACAAGCTGATGGCGCGCACCGAGATGGCCACCGGTGCCGAGGCACTGAAGACCTTCGCCGTGTCCCGGCTGCTCTTCGACAACGTGCCGCACGTCAAGGTCTTCTGGGTGATGCACGGCGTCACCACCGCGCAGCTGGCGCTCAGCCACGGCGCGGACGACATGGACGGCTCGGTGGTCGAGTACAAGATCACCCACGACGCGGACAACTTCGGCACGCCGAACAAACTCGGCCGCGACGACCTGCTCGGCCTGATCCGGGACGCCGGCTTCCGCCCGGTGGAGCGCAACACCCGCTACGAGATCATCCGCGAGTACGACGGCCCGGATCTGACGCGCCGGGAGACCCCGCAGGCCATGCGCCTCTGACCGGTTCCCGACCGGTCCGCGCCGCCTCCCGAGCCGCCCGTCGGCCCGGGAGGCGGCGTTCTTCACCGGGTCCGCACAGGGCCCCGGGTTTCCCAACCGGCCCCGGGTTTGGCAGGATCAGCGCCATGTCCGGTTCCCATCGCGCCACCACGTACCCGCCGTACGAGCCGATGCGCGAGCCGGTGTACGAGGTGCCGCAGCAGTCCTACGGGGTCTACGAGCAGCCGTCGTACCAGGGCTGGGAGGCCCCCGCGGCGGCCGGCACCCACCCGAACCAGCCGTTCCACGAGGGCTTCCCGCAGCAGGACCACGCCGACCCCCGGGGCCACGGCGGCCAGGACCGGCAGGACCTCTATGCGCCCCAGTACGACCAGTACGACCAGGGCTACCAGGACCTCGGCCACCAGGACCTCTACGCGCCGCAGGACCAGCGGAGCCACCAGGGCGACCAGGGCTTCCAGGACCTCTACGCGCCGCAGGCCCGGCCCGGCGCCGAGGGCTACGACGCCTACGACCGGCCGTTCCAGCCGCACCCCGCCGAGCCCGCGCCGCCGCTCGCCGCCGCGCCGGCCCGGCCCCCGGCCCAGGCGCCCGCGGCCGACCCGGCCGCCACCACCCCGGTCGGGCCCCGCACGGCCGCCCGCGGCCACCGGCGCAAGCCCAAGAAGAAGCGCGGCGGCAAGGCCGTGACCGCCGGTACCGCACTGCTGCTCGCGGCCGCCGCCGGCTGGTACACCGTCGGCCAGGACGCCGGAAACCCGGGCGCGACCAGCGCCGGGGGCCCCGGTCCGGAGGGCGTCTCCGCCCCGGACCAGCCGTCCCCGGCAGCGGCCGCGCCGGCCGCCCAGGCCGCGAACGACCGGCACACCGAGGCTCCCGCCGCCGACCGCAGCGAGGCCCGCCCGGACGGCTCGGTGGCCGCGATACCGGGCCTGGGCGCCGCCTTCACCGCGCAGATACCGGCCGGGACCACCCAGGTCGTGCTCGCCTCCGGCCAGGACAAGGACGCCAACAAGACCGCCGTCACCCTCTGGACCCGCACCGCCGAGGGCCGCTGGCTGGCCGGCGAGACCTGGCAGGGCCACAACGCCAACAAGGGCTGGACCACCGACCACAACGAGGGTGACCTGCGCAGCCCGATCGGGGTCTTCTCGCTCACCGACGCGGGCGGCCGCAAGGCCGACCCCGGCAGCCGGCTCCCGTACGACAAGGACTCCGACTTCGTGGTCTCCGGGAGGGGGTTCGCGGGCGAGCCGCTGGCCGGTTCCTTCGACTACGTGGTCGCGATCAACTACAACCGGGTGCCCGGCAACTCGCCGCTCGACCCGCGCCGCCCCAGCGGCCCCACCAAGGGCGGCGGCATCTGGATCCACGTCGACCACGGCGGTCCGACGCACGGCTGCATCTCCGTGCCCGAGGACAAGATGGCCCAGCTGATCCGCACCCTCGATCCGGCCGCCCACCCCGTGATCGTGATGGGCGACGCAGCCTCACTGGCCGCCTGAGCGCCGTCCACTCCCCAGGCGCCGCAACGGCCCTTGTGGGCCTCCTACAGCTTCCGGGGGCGGATCCTGTAGCCGGTCGCGCCCCGCTGACCAGCGGGTAACCCGGTTGAGTGGCTGTATGAGCGGTTCTCGCATTGTGGCACTCGGTCACTACCAGCCCCCCAAGGTCCTCACCAACGACGACCTGGCGGTGCTGGTCGACACCGACGACGAGTGGATCCGCAGCCGGGTCGGGATCCGGACCCGCCACATCGCCGAGGGCGAGACCGTGGTCGACCTGGCCACCGAGGCGGCCCAGAAGGCACTGGCCAACAGCGGTCGCTCGGCCGCCGAGATCGACCTGGTGGTGGTCGCCACCTGCACCGCGGTCGAGCGCAGCCCCAACACGGCCGCCGCCGTCGCCGCCCGGCTGGGCGTGCGCGCGCCGGCCGCCTACGACATCAACACGGTCTGTTCGGGCTTCTCGTACGCGCTGGCCACCGCCGACCACGCGATCCGGGCCGGCGCGGCGAGCCGCGCGCTGGTGATCGGCGCCGAGCGGATGTCGGACACCATCGACTGGACCGACCGGACCACCTGTGTGATCTTCGGGGACGGCGCCGGCGCGGCCGTGGTGGAGGCCCAGGCGGAGGGCGCCGAACCGGGCATCGGCCCGGTGGTCTGGGGCTCGGAGCCGGAGAAGAACGACGCCGTGGTGATCACCGGCTGGGATCCGGTGATCAGCCAGCAGGGCCAGTCGGTGTTCCGCTGGGCCACCACCCAGATCGCCCCGCTGGCCCGGCGGACCTGCGAGAAGGCGGGCATCGACCCGTCCGAGCTCAAGGGCTTCGTGCCGCACCAGGCGAACCTGCGGATCATCGACGCGATCGCCGCCAAGCTGGGCGCTCCCGACGCCGTGGTCGCCCGGGACGTCGTGGTGTCCGGCAACACCTCGGCCGCCTCCATCCCGCTGGCCTTCTCCAAGATGGTCGAACGCGGCGAGCTGTCGCCCGGTGATCCGGTGCTGCTGTTCGGCTTCGGCGGCGGCCTGGCGTACGCCGGCCAGGTCGTCCGCTGCCCCTAGCGGCCCCCTAGCCACCCCCTCGCGGCCCCTGGCCGGCCCCCGGGAGCCCCGGGGGCCCCACGGGCCCGCCGGCGTCCCTTGCGGCGCCGCTACGACCCTCCCGGCCCCGGGGCGGCCCCGAACACCCCCTCACACGCACATGCCGGTGGGGGGGGGGGCCGCCCCGGGGGCCGCCACCGGCATGTCTGGCGCGGTGCGCGCCGCGTCAGCAGCCCGCGGGGGCCGCCGCTCTCCACCACGGGCT